>DASUUP010000099.1:0-3138 GCA_036373995.1 Acidimicrobiia bacterium | reverse complement strand
CCGTCGGTAACACCACCATCTACGGCAACGTGGTCCCCGCCGGCCACGGCGCCGCCAAGCCGGCCAAAGTGCTTGGAAGCGGGGACGCCACCGCGCTCGGCCAGGAGTTCGTGCTCGAGGAGACCGGGGTGTCGTTCGTAGCCGATGCGGTCTTTCCCACAGGTGTGCGCGCCGATATCACCGTCTCGATCGACGGGCGCGCCTGGACTCAGGTGCCAAACCTCAACGACTCCAAACACTCGGACTCTCACTACGCGGTCCGCATGACCGAGGAGGGCCACGTCAGGCTGCAATTCGGAGATGGTGAGCACGGACGAAGGGTGCCGACCGGGTCGAACAACATTCGGGCGACGTTTCGCGTCGGAACGGGCCGGCGGGGCAACCTCGATGCCGAGAGCATCACGTCGCCGGTCAAGCCACACCGCCTGATCGAAGGGGTGAGTCAGCCCCTTCCCAGCGCAGGGGGGAACGATTTGGAGCCCGTCGAATCGATGCGCACCAACGCCCCATCGACGGTGCTCACGCTGCAGCGGGCAGTGTCTTTGGCGGACTACTCCTCCCTGGCCGCCAGCCAGAGCAGCGTCTGGCAGGCCCGCGCTTTCGCGCTTCCCACCGGGTTTTCCCGGCAGGCCAACCTGCGGGTGGTGGTGGTTCCCGCCGGTGGCGGCGAGCTGGCGGACCTGCAACGGACTCTCACCGACTTCCTCACCGCTCATGGCGAGCCCGAAGTCGGGATCGAGGTCGTCAAGTACCGGTCGAAGACCGTGGACGTGTCGGTGACCGTCAACGTGCGTTCGGCCGCTTTCACGCCCGACGACGTCGTCGCCGCGACACGAGCCGCGCTCTCGAGCGAGTTCAGCCTCGAGAAGCGGAAGCTCGGCCACGACCTGTTCCTGAGCGAGGTGACACAAGTCGTGGAGGCTGTCGAGGGTGTAGAGAATTCCATCTGCATCCTCCTGGATGCCGGAGAAGCGGTGCCTCGAGTCGACGCCGATCCCGACGAGGTGATCTACATCGACCAGGGCCTGTCGAAGCGGGCGGTCGATTGGAAGGAGGCCAGACTGTGAGCGACGCCGACAATCGAGCCACGAGCGCACCCGTGACCCGAAGCGGCCGCGAGATGTGGGACCTGCTTCCTGAGGAGCACCGAAATCGCGACCGCACTGAAGTCCCTCAGATCTCGAAGCCGGACGGGTCGGGTGATGAATACGGCCATCTCGCAGGATTCCTCGATGCATTCGGGGAACTGCTGGACCGAATACGTCTGACACTCCATCAGAGGCTGGCAGACGCCTTCCCCGACGAGCCCCCGCCCACCCCGGGAGAAGCGGAGTCGCTCGCCGCCCAAAGCTGGCTCTTGCCGTACTTCGCCGAATTGCTCGACGTGCGCCTCACCTCACCTCATGTTTCTGGCCGGCATGCCGAGGTGTCCAACGCCGTCGCCTGGCGAAAGCGCAAGGGGACTCTGCGATCCGTGGAGGCCATCGCCGAGGCTGTGGGCAAGATGGAGGCCGAGGTACACGAGGGCTGGCGTCGTGTGGTGACGACACCGCGGATCGGATCGCCGCTGCTCCCTGCGACGGCACTCGGTATGCAAATAGCGCCGAACATGGAGAATCCCCTGGAGGCAGCGCGTCATCCGGGCCTACCCGTCGTGACACCTGACATCCGATACTCTTCCCGGGCGATTGCGACCTCGCCGCATGCGCCCGACGCGCACGACACGAGGTTCCCCCGCCACGGGGAGGCCCCGGAGATAGCGCACTGGCGTCAGTCCAATCGCCACGGCAACCCCTGCTTTCCCGGCAGCTATGAGGACCCGAGCCGTCGACTCGTGGAGGTCTCGACGCCGGATTGGAGCTCAGGGCACTATCACCCCGAACGGATCCTGCTCTATACCCCGCCTCCCACCGGCTTCTTCCCGTTCCATTCCGTTCGCCTGACCTGGGCCGAGCGCGACACACCACCCCACGCGTCACACATCATGGATTCGGGAACGGGTACGAGCCCGCGGACCGTTGTCAATCCGTCGGCCGGAGCTGAGGATGCACCTGCCTCGGTGATGCTCACCACCAACCCTGCAGTGTTCGGGGAAGACGACGTCACCATCGAGGACCTCAACTTCATGGGAACGATCACTGTGTCGTCGGGGAAGCTCACGCTGCGCCGGGTGGCCGCCAGGCGGGTCGTCGTGAACACCTCGGACGACACGGATTCGGTCTTCGACGCCCGCGACTGCCTCTTCGACGAGGTGATCGCCGAGAACGGGATCGTCCGGCTGGACGCGTGCACCGTGAGGCAGTCGGTGACGGCGAAGTCGGTCCTCGCCAGCGACTGCCTGTTCGCCGGCTCGGTGCAACCGTCGGAGGCGAGCTTCTCCCCCGATCCCTGCTTTCGCTATTCGGCACTACCCGAGACTCTGGCCGCACTACCAGGCAGCCAGCGGCCCTTCTCCACGTTCTCGAGACCGATCTTCTATGAGTTCCGTTTCTGCGACCACAACGGCAACCCCTCGGACGACGACCTGGAGTTTGGCGACCCCGGGTATTCGGTGCTGCATCCAGCCACGGCACCGGCGATCTGCTTCGGTGCCGAAGACGGCGGCGAGATGGGGGCGTTCCACCATCGGAACTTCTGTCTCCAGAACGTCGCGACCCTCACGAAGCTCGCCGACTTCGTACCGATCGGAATGGAAGCCGTCCTGATCCCCGACGAGCGGCTACTCGCACATCCCCCCGACCAAGCCCCGAAACCATGAGGAGCCGGCCATGAAGACCCAGATCTCGAGGGATAGCCATCGGCCCGAGAGGCGCTACTCGGGCGTTTATCAACAGATGGGCCGGATGATCACCGACGCCGACCTGAACGAGCTGGCCGAGATCGTCAAGACGCGTCTCGACGACGCGCTCAACGACGTGATCGACAGTGGATCGCCGAAAGCGAGGGGCGTGAGGATCTCCAAGGCGGGCGTCGGCCAACCCGTTCAATTCACACCGGGCTACGTGTACGCCGACGGCGTCATCGGACGAGTCCGTGCCAGACCAGAAGCCGAAGCACCATTCGACTTGGCCGACCAAGCCGACTTCCCGGGTGCTCCGGCGCCCCCGGATAATTCGTTCCTGGTCTACGTCGACATAT
>DASUUP010000098.1:0-3606 GCA_036373995.1 Acidimicrobiia bacterium | reverse complement strand
CTCAGGGCCCGGCGCAACTCGGTGGCCACGAGATGGCCGTTGACTTGGGGTCGCAGCTCTTCCATTCCCTCCGTCAACTCGACACGCGGCTGCAGCGATAGGTGGGTGTGTACGTCGATCAGGCCGGGCATCACGAATCGGCCGTCGAGGTCGATGACGGTCGACTCTCCAGGTGGGGTGCCGTCGGACAACCGCCCGCCGACGACTGACAGGTCGCCATCGAAGGGGGCCTGGCCCGTCCCGTCGAAGATGCGAGCGTTGCGCAGGAGCAGTGGCTTCTCCGCCGGAGCAGGGTCGGCGAGCAGGGCGGGTAGGACGAAAGGGACCGTCACCATTGGCAAGCTAACAAGGTCGAGATAGTGTCCGCCCACGAGATCTAGGTGAGGAGTATGGCGAGTCTTCCCGAGTCGGCAACATATGTGATCGTGGGCGCGGGAGTCCACGGAATGAGCACGGCATGGCACCTGGCAATGGAGCGTGGCACCGGCGGCGGGATTGTCGTTCTGGACAAGACGGCGCCAGGTGCAGGCGCCACCGGAATCGCCTGCGGGTGTGTTCGCAACTTCTATATGACCGAGCCCATCCACGCATTGATTCGGGAGTCGGTCGACGTCTGGAACTACGACCCCGTGCTGCTCGGCTTTCAGCAGGTCGGCTATGTCTCATGTGGTGAGGAGAATCAAATCTCCGAATACGAGAAGATCCATGAGAGCCAGAACTCCGTGGGTTACGCGTCCGACCTGTATGTCGGCCAGGAGGCTCGCGACTTCCTGACGTCGGTCTGGCCCGATTTCAAGCATCACACCATCGACGTGGTCATCCACGAGAAACTGTCCGGCTACGCCGGGACGGCGCAGGCCGTCGCCGGCCTGTCCGAGCTGTGCAGACGGCACGATGTCGAGATCGTCCCCGGTGTCGAGGTGACGGGGTACGAGATCCAGGGCGGCGAGGTGAGAGCGGTCGAGACCACGGCTGGAACGATCTCCGCGGAAGTCGTGATCCTGTGCATGGGGGCATGGATACCCAAGCATTGGCAGATGTTGGGCAAGCCGATGACACTCGACGTCGGTTACCAGGACGGATCTTCCGTCGAGGACAAGGACATGTGGACCTACTGGCGACTGGAGGAAGGTGAGGTCTACTTCGATGGGCCGTACTACACGGCCGAGAACCTCAACCCACCAGTGCTCCACATCGAGCTGATGAACACGCCGGTGGTGGATCCGTCATCAGGCGAGGAGCTCGACGACAACGTCTACGTCTACTGGAAGAACGGAACCGAGCGGATGGAGCGGCCCGGGATCCAGGGCGGCGGGTTGCCCAAGGTGATCGGCCCGAGCGCCCATGTGGAGCCGTACGGGCACGCCAACGACGAATACCAGGCCGACGAGGTGTTTGCCGATTACTTCACCGCGGCGATGGGGATGTTCATGTCCCGTTTCGAAGGGATACGACCCAACTTCAAGGAGCGGCGCAACGGAGGGATCGGCGCTTTCACCCCGGACAACGTCCCAATCATCGATTGGATCCTCCCCAACGTCTACATGGTCGCCGACTCCAACCACGGGTTCAAGATGACCGGCATAGGCAAGCTGGTGGCCAGAGAGTTGGCCGGCTCGCAGACCGTCCCTGTGCTCGCCCCATTTCGCTTCTCCCGATACGCGGAAGGCAAGGCACATGGGTCGGGGACCACCCACTCGCCCTGGGTCTAGGGAGACGTTCTCGTCTCTTGTGCAGTCCATCCCCGCTCACGGGGTGAATACGCACGACAGCGTGTCAATCGTTCACATCGATGGGGCGATCCGTCATGTCGAGATGGAGACCGTCCCCCGTATAGGGATGGGCGCGGGCGACTTCCTCGTCGAGCTCGACGCCGAGGCCGGGAGCGCTGGGCGGCACCACATAGCCGTCCTCCCATGTGATCGGGCTCTTGAGTAGCTCGGCGTGGAAGCCGCTCCAGTCGAGGATGCCCTCGAGTATCAGGAAGTTGGGTGAGCATGCGGCGAGCTGGATGTTGGCGGCGCCGACGATTGGACCGCAGTACAGATGGGGAGCGAGCTGGGCGTTGTGGGCAGCCGCCAGGGAGGCGATCTTCTTGCCCTCCAGGATCCCTCCGGCCCGGCCCAGGTTGGGTTGAACGATACGGACACCTGCCTCGAGCAATCGGGCGAATTCGACGACCGTGGTCAGACGTTCGCCGGCGGCGATGGGCAGCCTTGTCCCGGCGGCCACCGCAGCCATTCCGGGGAGGTCGTCGGGCGGCACAGGCTCCTCGAACCACAACGGGTCGGATGGCTCGAGACGCGACGCCAGACGTATGGCGCCGGAGGCGGTGAACTGGCCATGCGTCCCGAACAACAGGTCGGCCCGGGCGCCGACGGCCTCCCGCAGCAATCGCATGAAGTCGATGGATTTCGAGATGCGGGACTGCGAAGGCTGTTGGCCACCCATCACCGTGTACGGCCCCGCCGGATCGAATTTGACCGCGGTGAATCCGCATTCGACATACTCCGCAGCCCGATCCGCAGCCAGCTCCGGGTCCTCGTAGACGTTGGTCTGGTCACCGTCCTCGGGGTACAGATATGTGTAGGTGCGCAGCCGGTCGTTGACCAGCCCCCCGAGCAGCTTGTGTACCGGCTGGTCGGTGCTCTTGCCGATGATGTCCCAACAAGCCATCTCGAGGGCACTGACGACACTCATCAAGGAAACGTCGGGGCGGAGAGTGAAGCCTCGCCCATAGGCCGACCGCCAGAATCGCTCCACGTCGAACGGGTCGTGACCGATGAGGTGACGATCGGCCACGTCGCGGATCATCGCGGCTACCACATGGGGATGGAAGGTGCCCGCATAAGCCTCGCCGTAGCCCACCACGCCGTCCGTAGTGGCGAGACGGAGGAACACGAAGTAGCGGCCACCGAAAGAGGGCGGCGGGTTGGCGACCACGAACGTCTCGACTTCGGCGACTTTCATCGACCGACAGGCTACGACCTCACAGCCTCCGATACATCACATGGATCGGCACGAGGCCAACGAGCGAGTGCCGGAACGCCTCCGGTACCGTGCCCACGATCTCGAATCCCAGCGACTCCCAGAGGGCGACGGCGCCGGTGTTGGTCGAGACCACCGAATTGAACTGCATGCCCAGATAGCCGCGCTCACGGGCCTGGTCGATGACGTATTCGGCGAATCGTCTCCCCAATCCCTGACCCTGACGATCAGGGGCGACCATCCACCCGGCGTTGGCCACATGATCCCCGAGACCGGGTTGATTGGGCTTGACGTAGGCGGTGGCGACGATCGTCTCACCCATCCGAGCCACGAAGGTCGCCTCCATGGGACCCTCCTTCATCCAGATGGAACGCGCTTCGGCCTCGGACATGTCTGGGGGATAGGGGTAGGTATCCCCGGTTCCGATGACATCCCTGACGATGGGCCAGATCTCTTCCCAATCAGGGGGATCGGCCACGGTGAACACGACGTTGTCGTCGATCAGACGAGCTCCCGCTCGGCCCGCCATTCGACGGGCCCTGAGTAGTCGAAGTACTTGGTTCGGTAGATCTCGATACTGGGCCGGTCGAAGATCCCAGACGTGAGCCTCCCATTGTG
>DASUUP010000097.1:0-2940 GCA_036373995.1 Acidimicrobiia bacterium | reverse complement strand
GGCCCAGGAGGCAGTCTGGCCGGCCCGGATGACCCCAAACACCAGCAGGCTGAGACCGGCAACAGAAAGGAGCACTCCCCCGGGGTCGAGGTTTGGTCGTGCCGGATCCATGGACTCAGGAACCAAGAGCCGTACTCCGAGCGTGGCACAAATCACGACAGGGACGTTGATCAGCAGCACCGACCCCCACCAGAACCCGGCGTTCACAGCATTCCACCCACCAGCGGGCCCAGCGCAGCCGCCAACCCCGATGCCCCGGCCCAAAGGGCGATGGCCCGTGCCCTGTCTTCGTCTTCGAAGACATGAGCGATGATGGCAAGGGTCGCCGGCAGGATGGCTGCTGCTCCGATCCCCATGACGGCTCGCATCACGATCAGCGCCAGCGGTGACCAGGCATACGCAGCGGCCACCGAACCCGACCCAAACACGATGAGCCCAGCGGTGAGGACGCGGCGTCGACCGAAACGGTCGGCGACCACTCCGAAAGGCAACAGTAGGACTGCGTAGACGAGCGTGTAGGCGGCAACGGCCCATTCTTGTTCGCTCTGCGAAGCACCAAGCT
Source organism: Acidimicrobiia bacterium (assembly GCA_036373995.1). Classification (GTDB taxonomy): domain Bacteria; phylum Actinomycetota; class Acidimicrobiia; order Spongiisociales; family ZC4RG35; genus JANQRA01. Next base: position 2,378 of record DASUUP010000097.1, on the reverse strand, counting down.
GCTGTTGGATACGGGGGAGGGCCACGTTGAGCACCATCCCATCCATGAAGACCACCAGGATGGCCACGATGATCACCGCGAGGATCCACCAGCGGCGTGGATGCCCGACCGGAGACGACATCACGTCCTCCCCGCCGGTCGTGGTCATCTGCCAACCCCGAGAAGTGACGCCCCCTCTTCATCTGTCGCTGCTTCGTCGGCCACCGACACCTCAGCCCAGGTCCTGTCGGGAAAGAGCACCACGGACGAGGTGGCCAACACCACCGGCTTGTCGGCTTCGTTGACGATTTCGGCGCGTGCAACGGCCATCCGTCGGCCCCGGTACACAACCGTGCCGGTTGCCCGAAGCTGTTTCCCGTCGGGTATCACGGGTCGGACGAATTGCACCTTTAGATCGAGTGGCGAGAACACGGTGCGGACTGACAGGGAAGTGGATACGGCACCGGAGAGAACGATGTCGGCCAGGAGCGCCAAGACGCCTCCATAGATCACCCCTACGGGGCTGGTCAGCCAGGGACTGGCCTTGGCGATCAGCGTGAACGACCCGTCGTCGACCGACGGTTGGGAGAAGCCGAAAAGATCGAGGCACGGTGCCAGTGGAATCTCACCACGCTGTTTCGCGGCCACGATCTCTTGAAAACTCGGGTAGTCCCGTAGGCGATCGCCACCCGAGGGGACCATCCTCTGATACGGATCCGGATCCGGGTAGCTGGGCTCCGGTAGTTCAGCCAGATCCTCTACCAGTTGCGGCGGCTCCCAGCGGGATATGAAACACCGGGTCGTCGTATGGGCAATAAGGCGCCCTTGTGCATCCTCGACGGTCGCTTCGGCGAGACCCAACGACCTGCCCACGTCGATCGGCCTGGCCCGTGCAATCAACTGGTGGCCGGCAACGGTCACCGGGCGGAGAAAGTTGAAGGAGAGGTCCGAGGTGGCCACGAAGGCACCCGGCGGCAGGGTCACCTGCACCGCACCCGCCAGGGCCGCGTCGGCAACCAGCGCTGAAGTCCCGGCGTAGAAGAAGCCCTCATCTGACATCAGCCGCGGACTCGTGGGAATCGAAAAGGTCACCCCCGCCGGCCCAACAGACACCGGTCGCAACCCAAAGAGATGATGGATGGGTGGCGCGGGCATCAAGCGACGCGCGGGTGCTCGCATCCGTTCCAAACCCGACAGGGCCAGCAGAACAGGATCTGGATAGCCCCCGCGAACCGGCTCAGTCTCCATCCACGCCGGTTCGACCCCGCTCTCAGTCAGTCGACTCGCCGTCATCGCCACGCACTCCCGATTTGGGGATATTCCCGCGGGCTACATCCAGCGCGCCGGCAGAGATAGGGCCAAACGGCCTTTTTGCCGTACATTCACGTGATCCCACTACGGGATCCTGGGTAGCGAGGCCGTGCCGATGAGACCAGGGTGGAACCTTGTCTCTGGTCGCTTCTGGAGCGTTCCGAGCCTTGGCCGCAGGTCGGTGCCGGATGCAGGGTCCACCTCAATCCACCATCCCCCAGCCTCGCCCGACTCCAGGGTCTTCTCCCCCGCTCGGGGAGATACCGACTTTCGTCCTCAGCTACTCATCTGCGCTCCAACAAGAGCCACCAACACCTGGGCCAGGACCCCGCAGAGATGGTGCCAAATCTGCGGCCGGTTAGGGCGGGTAAGGCTCGAAGCCGTGGATGCGTTGTTGTTGCCGGACGAAGGCGACGATGGCCTCGACGTCTTCGCTGGACAGCCCGTCGATCGGGGGCATGTCGCCGAACGACCAGTGGTGGGCTCGGGAGCCGGCCTGGACGGCGAAGAGGAACGCCCCGTCGGCGTGGTGGTCGGGCTCGTAGACCTTGGAGAGGTGTGATGGTCCCTTGTCGGTGCCTCGCAGGTCGGCGCCGTGGCACTCGGCGCAGTTGGCGGCGTAGAGCTCCTCGCCGGTGGCCACCAGATCCGGATCCTGGATCGGAATGTCGACCTGCGAGCTGGCGCCTCCACACCCCGTGAGCAGCATCGACAGCGCCACTGCCCCTGTTGCAGCGATTCGTCTTCTTGCAGGCGGCATGCCGGGTCGAAACTACCGGGAGGCGGCTTCTGTCTCCGCGCTACCGCCAGAAGGGAGGTGGAGGCCCTTCAGCAGGACGGCGTTGGTGGCGACGAGGAAGCTGGACCCGGACATCGAGAGGGCGGCCCATTCGGGTCGGAGCACCCAGCCGAGCGAGGGGTAGAGGAGACCTGCGGCGATGGGGAGCGCGAGACTGTTGTAGCCGACCGCCCAGCCCAGGTTCTGTCGCATCTTGCGGAGTGTGCCCCGGCCGATGCGAATGGCGATGGGAACATCGAGGGGGTCGGAACGCATCAGGACCACGTCGGCGGTCTCGATAGCGACATCG
>DASUUP010000096.1:0-2090 GCA_036373995.1 Acidimicrobiia bacterium | reverse complement strand
CCTACGGGATGACAGAGACCTTCGGACAGGTAGCGACTCAGACGCCCGGGGTGGCCGTGGAGCGGAAAACGCACCCGCTCCCGGGCATCGGATTGAGGATCGAGAAGGATGGCCGAATCGCGGTGTCTGGTGCGCAAGTGTCTCCGGGCTATCTAGGTGAGCCAGATCGCGCCGATCCGTGGTTTGTCACGAACGATCTCGGAGAGATCGACGAAGAGGGCGCGCTACGGGTGTTGGGTCGTGCCGACAACGTAATCGTGACCGGAGGCGAGAACGTCGACCCCGAACGCGTCGAGGCCGCCTTGCGGGAGCACGAAGACGTCGATGACGCATGCGTGGTTGGAGTCGAGGACGCGGAATGGGGCCAGATCGCCGTCGGTGTCTATGAAGGCTCCGCCGGGACAGAAGAGCTGATGGGTTGGATCCGGGAGAGACTGCCCGGGCACATGGTGCCGAAACGCCTGCGTCGGGTTCCAGAGATACCCAGGTCCGGGCTCGGCAAGCCGGACCGCAATGCCGTGGCGGCCTCAGGTCTCGGCTGGGACGACTGACCCGGCCAGCCGGTCACGGCGTTCCCGGCGCATACCCCAGGCACCGATGACCACCGACACCGCCAGCGTTATGCCCGCCACGAGGAAAGTCGTGTGGAGACCGGCGACTTGGGCTGCGGGGGCCGCCGCCGAGGCTCCCTCAGGCGGCAGCGTCCCGCCGGAGGCCGCGGCGACGCTCGTGGCCCAGATCGACCCGAGCACGGCTATGCCGGTGATTTGGCCAAGGAGACGTGTGATCGTGAGCAGCCCACCCCCGATCCCCATGTACTCAGGGGGGACCGAGCCCATGATCGCGCTGTTGTTGGGGGCGTTGAAGACGCCGAACCCGATCCCGAGGGGCACTGCGAGTACCAGATAGTGCAGAGCGGTGGTGTCGGTGTCGAATGTCGTGAATCCCACGTAGACCGCGGCAATCATCACCAGCCCGAGCAAGGTCAGCCGTCGAACCCCGAATCGGTCGGAAAGGGTCCCGGCGATCGGTGAGACCAGGCCCATCATCAAAGGCGCCACTCCAAGAAGAAGACCGACCTGGCCTACCTCGAAGCCGAGGACGCCTTCGAGGTAGAAGGGAAGCAGGAAGAACGTTGCCGACACGCAGCTGAACATGAGAAAGCCGGTCGCGACGCTCACGGACAGCATCGGATTTCTGAACAGTCGCAATTGCAGCATGGGCGAGGCCACCCTCAGTTCGACGAAGACGAAAAGGACTGCCGCCAGCGCCGAGACGATGAATCCGGACAACACGAGCGCTGACGTGAATCCGAGATCCTGGCCCAGAGTCAGAGCAAGCGACAGACTGAAGAGCGCGACGCTCATGAGTGCCGCTCCACCTATATCGAAGCGTTGTCCCCGGATCGGCAGGTTGTTTGGGACGTGACTGACCGCCAGATATGCGGCCGCAATCCCAACCGGGATGTTCACGAAGAAGATGGCTCGCCAATCGAAGGCGGATATGAGGATGCCCCCGATCACTGGTCCGCTGACGACTCCGAGAGAGACCGTGGTGCCGATCCATCCCAGCGCTTTGCCACGCTCGCTCGGCGGGAAAGCCTCGACGAGGATGGCTGCGCCCAGGGCGAGGACGAGCACCGAGCCCATAGCCTGCAGAACCCGAAACGCGATCAGCCAGGAGACGTCGGGTGCGAGACCGCACAAGGCGGAGCCAACCGTGAAGATGGCGATGCCTGTCACGAACAACCGCTTCTTGCCCACCACGTCCCCGAGTCTCCCCATGCTCATCGTGAGGGTGGCGATGGTGAGTAGGTAGGCGAGGGCGACCCACTGGATGATGTTGAACGACGTGCCCAGCTCGTCGACCAGGGTCGGGAACGCGACGTTGACGATCGAGCCGTCGATGGTGGCCAGCAGTGTGCTGGCGGCAACGGCGGCGAGGACGAGCCACTTCTCGCGTTGCTCGAGGTGGGATGGTGGTGAGGAGACCGCGGTGTTACTCAACTGCCGTTGCAACTACCTGTTCGCAGCGGATATTCCTGCTCGGTTCAGCCGATTCTTCGTGCGATCAAGACGCCTTCGCGCATT
>DASUUP010000095.1:0-8306 GCA_036373995.1 Acidimicrobiia bacterium | reverse complement strand
CGTCCTCGCCGACGAGGTCATCTTCGTCGAGGACGGACGGGTCATCGACCGTGGCACTCACTCTGCTCTGTACGGGTCACTGCCCGCCTATCGGGCCCTGATCGATGCGTACGAGAAGGAACCGGCATGACGACTGTCGCTCGCCCCGCTTCCAACCGAACCAGGCGCGGCGCCCTCAACACGATCAAGGATGGGCTCGCCCTCTCGCCGGAGCTGCGCCGTGGGCTCGTCGGCACGATCCTCATCGCAAGCGTGGCCACGACGGGCCGGGTCGTAGTCCCGGTCGCCATCCAGCAGATCGTCGATGGTGGTTTCAGCGACGGCAACGTCGAGATGTCCTTCGTCGTGCAGATGACCGTTATCGCACTCGGAGCCGTGCTCGTCACCGGTGCGGCCACCGGCTGGATGCACCTCCGGCTGGCGAGAGTGTCGGAGACCGCCCTATCCGGTCTCCGGATCAGAGCGTTCCGGCACATCCACGACCTGTCCATGCTCCATCAGGCCTCCGAGCAACGTGGTGTGCTTGTCACCCGGGTCACCTCGGACGTCGACCAGATCAGCCGGTTCATGCAGTGGGCGGGCCTCCAACTCCTGGTCAACGGGCTGCAGGCATTACTCGCCCTGGTCGTCATGCTCGTCATGTCGGTGCAACTGGGGCTCGTCGTGGTGGCGATGATCCCGCTGATCGTCTACATGATTCGCTTCTTCCAGAGCAGACTCGAGATTGCCTATCTCAACGTGCGGGAACGGGTCGGCCAGATGCTGGCTCTCATCGCCGAGACCGTGGTGGGCGCCCCAGTGATCCGTGCGTATGGGATCGAGACTCGCACGCGGGAACGTCTCGAGGAGGCCATCGAGAACCACAGAGTCGCCGGAACCCGGGCAGGTCGCCTCTCTTCGACATTCTCCGGCTTCGGCGAGCTGTCCTCGGCGATCGTGGTCGCCGCCGTCGTCGTGGTGGGCACGATCCTCGCGGTCAACGGCTCCACCACAGTCGGTGTGGTCATTGCCTTCCTCTTTCTCGTTCAGCTCTTCGTCCAGCCTGTCCAGTTCATGGGAGAGGCGGTCAACGAAGCCCAAACGGCGGTCGCGGGTTGGAGCCGTGTTCTCGACATCCTCGACATCGCGCCCGATGTCGCCGACCCCGGGCCCGACGGTGTCATCCTCCCCCATCGGCCGCTGGGAGCCCGGTTCACCGACGTGGAATTCCGGTATCCCCGGCCCGGCGAAACCGCTTCCGAGACCGATACCTCGCCAGCGCTCAGCGATGTGGACGTCGAGATCCCCCCACGTCAGCGTGTCGCCATCGTCGGGGAGACAGGGTCGGGAAAGACCACATTCGCCAAACTGCTCACCCGACTAATGGACCCAACCGAGGGAACCGTCGAGATCGGTGACACCGATTTGCGCAAGGTCCGTTTCTCCTCCCTGCGCGACCGGGTGGTGATGGTCCCCCAGGAGGGAAGTCTCTTCAGAGGAACGATCGCCGACAACGTTCGCATGGGGGCACCGGAAGCGTCCCGGGCCGATCTGTTCGCCACGTTCGAGAGATTGGGCCTGGCCGATTGGCTGTCCGAGATGGCACAGGGCCTCGACACTCCTGTTGGTGAGCGAGGAGGGTCGCTCTCGGTCGGCGAACGCCAGCTCGTCACGTTGGTACGGGCGGCCATCGCCGATCCCGACCTGCTCGTGTTGGACGAGGCAACCTCGGCGGTCGATCCCGCCACCGAGGTTCGGATCAGCAACGCACTCAACGAGCTGACCACAGATCGCACCGTGGTGACGATCGCCCACCGTCTCTCCACGGCCGAGGCCGCCGACAGAGTGCTCGTCTTCGATCGGGGTCGGCTGGTGCAAGACGGCAGTCACGAGGAGTTGACAGCCGTGGGCGGTGTATACGGGCGTCTCTACGAGTCATGGCAGCGAGGAACTGCCAACACGGGCTGAAAGCACCCGGGCACGACCCCACTATTCAGGGCAGCGCCACCTCCACGGTCGCACCACCCCACCCGTATACGAGGTCTCGGGCCTCGATGGTGACGGACTCGACCGAGTCGGGGATGTCGAGACCGCCCAGCGATCGGGTAAAGGGCTGTTCGTTGGCATGGTCGTGGAGTAACTCTCGTATCCCGTAGACCTGTCCGTCGTCGCCGACGATTCGGAAGGCGTCGGCGTAACGCTCCGCCGAGTCATAGGGCGAGCTGATGGTCACCTCGAAGCCATAGGTCTGCGAGCCCCGGCTGACTTCTGCCGCAAGCACGTCCGGATAGAGCGCCGCCTCGAGGTCGGGCTCGATGCACTGGTCGCGTCCGACTCCGCGGTTTGGATTGAACACTCTGCCCTCGACCAGGGAGGCTCCGGTGTCGTCACTCGTGAGGAAGACCTCCACGGCGTCGGCAACCGATCCCGCAGCCGCAGTCACATACTCGGTGGTCTGATACAGCTCCGCCTCGGCCCGGTTGGAGATGTACCCCAACTCGACGAGGGCGCTGGGCATCTCCGGAAGCCGGACCATGCCATAGGCATCGTCGCCCTCCGTGTTGAGGACGGTCATGACCCCCGCATCCGGCGAGCGATCCCAGTCGACCTCGAGCGGCGCCAGAGCCGCCATGGAAGCGTCGTAGATCAACCCACCGAGACGTTGCGACTCTGTCGAGCCGTTCTTCACGAATACCTCGACACCGGGTATGTCCGATGCCGGAGCGGCGGGCGCGTTGTGGTGGATGGAGACCAGAGCCTGCGCCCCCATCAGGCGGGCGTACTCCACACGGGTGCGAATGGGGACCGGGTAGTCGCCCACTCGGGTGAGCACCGCCTGGATCCCCCGTTCCTCCAAAAGTCCCTTCACGGCAAGCGAGACGCGCAAGTTGATCTCCTTCTCAGCCAGACCCGTGGGCCCGACTGCGCCGGTGTCCACCGGCCCCCCGTGTCCGGGGTCGATAACGACGTCGACTTCGTGGATCGGCTCGCCTTCGGTCAGCGTCTCCGGATTCCCGCATGGAGTTATCACTTCGACGACTTCGCCGTTGGCCATGGTCACGGCCAATGGAACGCCCGACGGGGCGTACCAGCCCACCGGCGGGCCCGAGGGGAGGGTGGTGGTCGTCGTCGGCCGACCGGTGGTCGAGGTGGCCGCGATCGTGGTGGGTGGCGATGTCTCGGTCGAGGTCGCTACATCTTCTGCGACAGGCTCGGAACAGGCTGCCGCCACGACGAGCACGACCAGAGCCAGGGTCAGACGGGGCATCGCAGGACACTGTGCCACGTGTTGACGGTTACCTGACGTAACCTCAGACCCATGTTCGGCCCGTTGAACGGTGTTCGCACGGCCCTGGTGATCGCGGCAATACTGGCTGCCCTCGTCTCGCTGATCGCCGGATATCTCGCTGCAGCAGCTGTGCTGGCAGCCGGTGTCGCCATCCATGGGCTGGGCTGGGTCTACCTCTATCTCAATCGGGATCGGGCCAAAGCAGACTGAGGGCTCACACACCCATCGACGCTGCGAGCTCTTCGCCGATCTCGGCGGCGTTCTGGGCCAGCTCGCGGTGGCGGGCGTCGGGATCCTCGCCCGGGTCGTCGCGGAGGTCCACGTAGACCTTGAGTTTCGGCTCGGTCCCACTCGGACGAACGAGAACGCGGCCGATGCGACCGAGGTCGAGCTCGACGAGGGGCTGCTCACCAAGCCACGGCGGCCTGCTCTCGGCGCCCTTCCGATAGTCGGTGACTGTCTCGACGCGATGACCGGCAACGGAATCTGGCGGCCGATCGGCGAGACTCTCCACCGCCCGGGTGAGGTCCTCAGCGGCGTCGGGACGGGTGATGGACGATTGAGCGCTGACCCAGAGCCCATATTTGCGCCACAACCGGTGTAGCTGGTCCATCGCGGTCTCGCCGGCGTCGGCGAGATCGGCGATCAGGTCGGTGAAGATGAGCGCGGCAGAGATGCCATCCTTGTCACGCACCGTCGAGCCCACCGTGTAGCCCTGCGCCTCCTCGTACCCGAAGATGAACCGACCTTCGCCCAAGTCTTCCAGGGCGAGGCCGGCCCTGACTATCCATTTGAACCCGGTGAGGGTCGACTCGTGACGTGCCCCGAACCCGCTTGCGATCCGTGACAACATCGGACTGGAGACGATCGAGCTGGCAACGATGGCCGTTGACGGGTCGGCATCGTGTGACAGGAGATACTCGCCCAATAGCACACCCACCTCATTTCCTGTCAGCGGGCGCCATCCATCACCGTCCGGCAGCACGGCGGCAAGGCGGTCGGCGTCCGGGTCGTTCGCAATGACGAGATCGGCCTGTTCACGATCCGCCATCTCGAGGGCGAGGTCCAACGCGCCAGGCTCCTCGGGGTTGGGGAAGGCGACAGTGGGAAACGTGCCGTCGGGCTCGGCTTGCTCGGGAACTGCCTCGATTCCCCTGTGGCCGGCTCTGCGCATGACCTCGAAGAGGGTCGCCTTGCCCACGCCGTGCATCGGCGTGTATACGATCCGTAGACCCGAGCCCGAAGTGCGTGACCTGGTTTGGGCCACCTCTTCCCAATACCGGTCGACGATGTCGTCTGCAATGGGGTGGGCCAGGTTGGAGGATCCTCCCAGCACTCCCTCGACGCGTGCGACCTCGTCTGCAGGTGGCGCCTCTTCGATGTTGCGCTGGATCTCGAGGTCGGCCGGGGAGACTATCTGGGAGGCCCGTGACCCGTAGACCTTGTATCCGTTGTCGCCAGGCGGATTGTGGGAGGCTGTCACCACCACGGCTGCAATCGCCTTGAGACTTTTTGCCGCAAACGCGACGAGAGGTGTGGGTGCCATCTCCGGGAAGTAAGCGACCCGGATGCCGGCAGCCACCAACACGCCACACGTGTCATCGGCGAACCGACGGCTCGTGGGACGGGCATCGAAACCGACGACGACGGGCCGGTCGGTCTCACCTAGATAACGGGCCAGCCCGTGGGTGGTCCGGATGACCACGGCACGGTTCATCCGCCCCGGGCCGGCTCCGACCACGCCCCGGATGCCCGCGGTCCCGAAAGTGAGCACCGTGCTCATGCGCGATTCGAGCTCGGCGAGATCGCCTTCTTCGATCAGAGCTTGCATCTCGGCCCTGGTGGCCGGGTCAGGATCGGACTCCAACCACTCCCGGGCCTGCTCGAACAGATCGCTCATCGCCGATCGAGGCTACCCAGTGTCAGCGGGCGTTCTTCTGCCAATGCCAGGAGTCGGCGCACATCGCGGCGAGGTCTTTGGTCGCCGACCATCCCAGGTCCTGGCCCGCCTTGGCGACATCTGCCCAACTGGCCGCGACGTCCCCAGGCCGACGCCCCACGATCTCGTAAGGGATGGGTTTTCCCGACTCCTCCTCATAGGTCTTGATCACCTCGAGCACGCTGTGGCCCTGCCCGGTCCCGAGGTTGTAGACGTGAACGCCCGGGTCGTTGGCGTGTCGGTCCAGCGCGGCGACGTGGCCGGAGGCGAGGTCGACGACGTGTATGTAGTCGCGTACGCCGGTGCCGTCCGATGTTGGGTAGTCGCCGCCGAATACCTCGACCCGCGGCAGCAGACCGGCGGCGACTTTGGCCACGAATGGCATGAGGTTGTTAGGTATGCCACGCGGGTCCTCTCCGATCAGGCCGGTCGGATGTGCGCCCACCGGGTTGAAATATCGAAGCAGCGACACACTCCATTCCGGGTTGGCCGCCTGCACATCGGCGAGAACCTGCTCCATGACGATCTTGGTCCATCCATAGGGATTGGCCGCCGAGCCGACCGACGTCTCCTCTCGAAACGGGAGATCGTCGCTGTCGCCGTAAACGGTGGCGGACGAGCTGAACACGAAGTTGGACACACCTGCATCCAGCAGGATTTCGAGAAGCGATACGGTGCCGCCGACATTGTTCTCGTAGTAACGAAGCGGGTCTTCCACCGACTCACCCACCGCCTTGAGCGCGGCGAAGTGGATGCATGCGTCGAAGCCGTCCGATGCAATGGCCGCCACCGAGTCCTGGTCTCGGATATCGACCTCGTGGAACTCCGGTGCCGAGCCAGTGATCTCCCCGATCCTGCGGATCACGGAGCGGTCCGCGTTGATCAGGTTGTCGATCACCACTGGCTCATGGCCGGCCTCCATCAAGGCGACGACGGTGTGACTGCCGATGAAACCGGCTCCCCCGGTCACGAGTACTCGCATCGACCAGAGGTTAGGACGCCGCCGGAAGGGAGACTATGAACGAAGAGAAGCCCTGCTCGTGCCGATAGACGAGAGACCCGTTCATCAGGGTCGCCAGCTTGCGAGCCACGGAGAGACCGAGCCCAACCGATCTGGCGTCGAGGAGCCCGCTCCCCCGCTCGTAGGACTCGAAGATTCGCTGCGCCTCGTCGGGGTCGAGTGGCTGTCCCGAGTCGCAGACCAGGATCTCGATCGCGTCGTCCTTGCGTCGGGTCGCCACCTTGACCTCGTCTCCGCCGTAGCGAACGGCGTTGCTCACCAGATTCCGGAGAATCTGCCTCGTTCGTCTCGGGTCGGCGGAGACCATCCGAGCATCCTCGCCGATTTCGAGGCCGATCTCTGCCTCCTCGCTCTCCAGGACCCGCTCGATCTCATGGACTACATCGAAGGCCTCATCGGAGACGCTGACCCGGCTCACATCCTCCCTGTATGCCACCAGTAGGTCCTCGATGATCCAGGAGGCGTCGTCGGCTTGGCCGGCCATTACCGCCGCTATCTCTCTGCGCTCCTCGTCCGAGAACCCGTCGTAGTCCGCGGCCAGCTCCTGAGCGAGGCCGAGCAGCACCGAGATCGGGTTGCGGAGCTCGTGTGAGACCGTGGCGACGAATTCGTCCCGGGCCTTCTTCGCCTTGACCTTCTCGGTCACGTCGATGAGCGCTCCTTCGCAATACGCGATCTCGCCATCGGAGTCGTAGACGGCTCGCGCCGTGTCCTGCACCCACACCGTGTCTCCGTCGCGTCGCCTGAACTCGACGTCGAAGTCTCGCACCTCACCCGACTCCGCCAGCTCGTCGAGCCAAGCCTCCCTCTTGGATGGGTCGACGTACACCGATTCGACCGAACCGACGTTCTCAGCAAACTCCTCGATGGTCTCGTATCCAAGCAGCCGCGCCAGAGCGGGATTCCCCGCCAGAAGCGCCCCATCGGGCGAAGATCGATAGAGGGCCACAGGGAGACGCGCAAACAACTCCTCGATGCCCCCGATGAGCGTTGTCACGTCTCTGTTATCGGCAGATCCGCCCGATTTCTCCATAGCCTCTTGCACTGGCACCCGAGCTTCAAGATAACCGGGGCACGGACTCTGCGTTGCTGGCAGGAGGTCGCGGAATCCGAGACCCGTTAGCGGCCAGTCAGTCTTCGAAAGGCAGCTCCAGCTGCGGTTCCGGTCGGTGGTACCGCTCCAAACCGTTCCAGGCCAGGTGATCCATGAACACCCATGATCGGCGATGGATGGCACTCGGCCCCATCGCCTGCAGATGCGCTTTGTGCGTCGGGCATGGGTATCCCTTGTTGGCCTCGAAGTTGTAGCCGGGAAATTGGTGGGCGATCTCACGCATCATCCGGTCACGGGTCACCTTGGCCAATATCGACGCCGCCGCGATCGAGAGGGAGATCCGATCTCCTCGGACAATGCGTCGGGCCCCCCCGACGAAGTCCCACTTGCCGTCGACGAGCACATGGTCGGGGGTCAATCCCAGGCTCTCGAGGGCTCGCCGCGCGGCGAGCCGCTGCGCGTCGGACATGCCCAACTCGTCACACTCGAGGTGGGTGGCGTGTCCGACAGCCCAAGCGTCTACCCAGCCGGCGATGCGGTCGAACATGGCTTCCCGCTCGTCTTCGGTGAGCATCTTCGAGTCTCTGATCTTGTAGACGCGGCGGTCATGGGGGACCACGGCTGCGCCGACCGAGATCGGGCCCGCCCAAGCTCCCCGACCCACCTCGTCAACACCCACGACAACTGTCAGGTCGTCAGCCCAAAGCTCGCGCTCGAGGGAGAGACCCGGGGACTGCCGCTTCAGACTGGGCCGAAGACGCGGGACCGTGCCTACGGACATGTGGCGACAGGGTAGGCACGGTCTCGGCGATCAGCGGTCCTTCAATCGAGGGTCACCGACCAGACGTCGTCTTCCCGGATCGGGATCGTGAGGATGTTGGTCGGCTCTCCATCTTCTGGGGAGTATTCGAAGAGCTGTATCGAGCTCTCTGCCCGGGTCACCAGCTCAGACGCCACTCCGACACCGAATTCGCCCCAGGTACCGCTTCCACTCGTGGCTTGCACAGGCTCCTCGTGGATCGTC
>DASUUP010000094.1:0-9099 GCA_036373995.1 Acidimicrobiia bacterium | reverse complement strand
TGGTGGACGGGCTCGCCTCGTTCCTCAGTGGTGACACCGACGGGGTCCTCGGTGACCTGGAGGCGTCGATGTGGGAGGCAGCGGAGCGGGAGGAGTTCGAGCTGGCGGCCCGCTACCGCGACCGTCAGGAAGATGTCCGCCGGGCCATGCTTCGCCAGGAGGTGGTGACGGAGAAAGCGGAGAACTTCGATCTCATCGCCTACCACGGCGACGAGCTGGAGACCGCCTTCCAGGTGCTCAACATCCGCCGGGGACGGGTGGTGGGGGAGAGGAGCACGATCGTCGACCGGGTCGAGGAGCTCACCGACCCGGAGCTGATGGCCCGGATAATCCGGGAGCTGTACGGCGACGCCGAACCGCCACGGGAGGTGTTGGTCAGCCTCATGCCCGACGAGGCCGAGCTCCTCACCGAGTGGCTCAGCGGGCTAGGGGAGCGGATGGTGGACTTGCGTGTCCCACAGCGGGGTGCCAAACGCCGGCTAATGGAGACCGCCTCCATCAACGCCGCCGAGGCATTCGGCCGCCACCGTCTCAGCAGGCAGAAAGACCACAACGCCCGGGCGAAGGCGCTCCGCTCTCTCCAGGAGGAGTTGGGTCTGACCGACCCGCCGCTCCGCATCGAGGCGTACGACGTGGCCACCCTCCAGGGCACCAACACCGTGGCTTCGATGGTCGTCCTCGAGGACGGTCTGCCCCGACGCAACGACTACCGCCGCTTCAAGATGCGCACCGTCGAAGGTCAGGACGACTTCGCCTCCATGGAGGAGACCATCCGCCGCCGCTTCAAGGCATATCTGGCGGAGCAGAACAAACCGGTGTCCGAGCAGGGCAGGTTCTCCTACCCACCCAGTCTGGTGGTCATCGACGGTGGCGCCGGTCAGTTGGGACGGGCGGTCAAGGTCCTGGATGAGCTCGACCTCGACATCCCCGTCATCGGTCTCGCCAAGAAGATGGAGGAGGTCTATCTCCCCGGCGAACCTGAGCCGATCCAGATACCACGTGACGCCGAAGCCCTCTATCTGCTGCAGCAGGTGCGGGACGAGGCACACCGTTTCGCCAACACCTATCACCAGCAACTTCGCTCCAAGTCGATGGTCGACTCCATTCTCGACGAGGTTCCGGGAGTCGGCGCGAAGAGGAAAAGAGACCTGATCAAGCACTTCGGATCCCTGAAAAAGATGCGGGCCGCCACCGAGGAAGATCTTGGTGCGGTGGTGCCCAGCCAGGTCGCATCCGACCTGTACGCTGCACTCCATACCTAGTGCCTGACAGCCTCCCGATGGACCTCGTAGCAACCGACGCCCCCCATGTTCTCGTCGTCACCGGCATGTCCGGGGCCGGACGGTCTTCCGCCGCCAAGACCCTCGAAGACCTCGGATACACGGTCATCGACAACCTGCCGCCGCAGTTGCTGGCGCTCGCCGTCCAGGCCCATGACATGCCTGAGTTGCACGAGCACCTCGCGGTCGTCATCGACTCCCGTGGTGGCCTCAATCTGGACGAGCTGCGTTATGCCATCCAGGAGCTGGAGCGGGAGGGTGTGCTCACCCGAATCGTCTTCCTCGATGCGGAGGACGACGTGATCGTCACCCGATACGAAGAGAACCGCCGACCCCACCCGTTGGGTCTGGACACGATCAGCGAGGCCATCGACGCCGAGCGGATGCTGCTGGGGGAGTTGAAGGAGATGGCCGACGTGGTCATCGACACCTCCACCCTCAATGTCCATGAGCTGCGGGAACGTCTCACCTCACATTTCTCCGAGGATGAGGTGCACCGACCGATGAGAGTCTCGATTCGCTCATTCGGGTTCAAGCACGGTCCGCCCCGTGACACCGACCTCGTCCTGGACGTGCGTTTTCTGCCCAACCCCCACTGGGTGCCAGAACTGCGTGACCTGCGGGGCACCCACCAACCGGTGAGCGACTATGTGTTGCGATCGGAGGGGGCCAAGGAATTCGTCGACCGGGTCGACGACCTCCTGGAGTTCCTCATCCCCAAGTTTCAGAACGAGGGCAAGTCGTACCTGTCGATAGGGATCGGCTGCACCGGAGGGCACCATCGCTCGGTCGCGATCGCCGAAGAGCTGGCCAGCCGACTGTCCGCGCACGGGATCAACGCTTCTGTCCTCCACCGCGATCTGGAGCGGTGAGGCCGCAACCAGATACCGCCCTCGAGCCGCTCCTGCTCGACCCCACCGGACCTGCTGTCGTGGCCATCGGCGGCGGCCACGGCCAGGCATCCGCTTTGGAGGCGATCCAGACCTATGCCGGCTCGATATCCGCATTGGTGTCAGTGGCAGATGACGGGGGGTCGTCTGGTCGTCTCACCGAGCTTGGGATCCCCCCGCCGGGGGATATCCGGCGGTGTCTCCTCGCCCTGACCCCCGACCCGTCGTTGTGGTCCGAACTTTTCGCCCATCGCTTTGACTCCGGCGATGTCAGCGATCACTCCCTGGGCAACCTGATCCTCGCCGCCCTGACCGATCTCTTCGGGGACTTCACCAGCGCGGTCGACACCGCACGCCGGATGCTGGGAACGCTGGGTGAGGTGATCCCCGTTGCCGACCAGCCGGTGAAGCTATCCGCGGTCATCGAGGGGCAAGCGGTGTCCGGTCAGGCCGCGATCACGGCTACAGAGGGCCACATCTCCGAGCTCTCCATCGACCCGGCCGACACCATGGCGACGAGACGCTCTCTCACAGCCGTGGCCGGCGCCGACCAGATCGTCATCGGGCCGGGAAGCCTCTACACGTCGGTGATATCTGCCTTGATGGTTCAAATGCTGGCTCCCGCGGTAATGGATGCAAATGCCCATCGTGTATTCGTGCTCAACCTCGTCACCCAGGAGGGAGAGACCCTCGGGATGAGCGGCGCCGAGCACCTCGCCGCACTGGCCGAACATGTCGGTGTGACCGGCCCCGGAACCGTGGTGGCCCACGAGGGCCCTCTAGACGTTCCCGCCGGGCATAGCGCGGTCGTCGTCAGCGAAGAGGACGCAGGCGTCTATGGCTGGGATTTGGTGGTTTCAGACCTCGCCGACGAGTGGTCAGACTGGCCACAGCACGACCCGCTGAAGCTGGGCCGCGTCCTCGAACAACTCGCCACCGCCAGGAGTTGAGCCAATGTCTGAGTATCTGACGCTCGACGATGTCGAAGTCTCCGGGAATAAGGTTCTCGTCCGATCGGACCTGAACGTTCCGCTGGAAGGTTCGGAGGTCGCCGACGACTTCAGGATCAGGGCCGCCCTTCCCACCCTGGAGCGGCTCGTCGAAGCCGGAGCCGACGTAACCGTGTGCTCGCACCTCGGCCGGCCAAAAGGGGACGACTCGTCGCTGTCTCTCCGACCGGTGGCCGAGGCCATGGATGCGATGACCGAGCTCGACGTCGGCTTCGAGTCGGGAGGAGACATCACCCTGCTCGAGAACACCAGGTTCGACGAGGGCGAGACCTCCAACGACGAGGAGACTGCGAAGAAGCTGGCCAACGGTTTCGACCTCTTCGTTCAGGACGCCTTCGGGTCGGTGCACCGCGCCCACGCCTCGACAGTCGGGGTGGCCGAGCTCGTCGAGGCGGTCGCCGGCCCCCTGCTCGACAAGGAGCTGACGTCACTGGGGCGTTTCCTCACCGATACCGAGCTTCCCTACACGGTGGTCCTGGGAGGAGCCAAGGTGTCCGACAAGCTCGCCGTGATCGAGAACCTCCTGCCCCGGGTCGACCGGATGCTCATCGGCGGCGGAATGTGCTTCACCTTCCTCAAGGCCCAGGGTCACGACGTCGGCGATTCCCTCGTAGAGGAGTCGATGGTCGACAAGGTGGCCGGGTTCGTCGACGACGATCGGATCGCCCTGCCTACCGACGTGGTCATCGCCGACAGCTTCAGTGAAGACGCCGACTCAGCGATCACCGTCGTCACCGAGATCCCCGACGGGTGGATGGGGCTCGACATCGGCACCGACACCGCCATCGACTTCGCCAAGCTGATCGAGGACTCGGCCAGCGTCTTCTGGAACGGACCCATGGGAGTGTTCGAGTGGGAGGCCTACCGAAACGGCACCGAACTGGTGGCCCGGGCCCTGGCCGACTGTGAGGGGTTCACCGCGGTCGGGGGTGGCGACTCGGTGGCGGCGCTGCGGATGTTGGGCCTCGAGGACACCGTCAGCCACCTGTCAACCGGGGGAGGAGCGGGTCTGGAGCTGTTGGAGGGCAAGATTCTGCCAGGTGTGGCGGTTCTGGAAAGATGGGTGCGATGACCGATCGCACCCCTCTCATCGTCGGCAACTGGAAGATGAACGCCAACCACCTGGAGGCGATCCAGATGGTGCAGAAGCTCTCGTATCGGCTGGAGGCGGAGGACTACGAGCGAGTCGACGTGGTGGTGGCACCCCCCTTCACCTCGCTGCGATCAGTCCAGGTGGTGATCGAACAGGACCACATCCCCATCTCCCTAGGCGCCCAGGACGTCCACTGGGTGGAGTCCGGTGCCTACACCGGGGAGATCTCGGCACCGATGCTGGCCAAGTTGGCCGTGAAGCACGTCATCGTCGGCCACTCCGAGCGCCGGGAGCATTTTGGGGAGACCGACGAGATGGTCAACAAGAAAGCGAAGGCGGTGATCGGTGCAGGCATGGCCGCCATCGTCTGTGTCGGCGAGACCCTGGACCAGAGGGAGGCAGGTGACGCCGAGAGCGTCGTCACAACTCAGCTGGCGGGGGCATTGCGGGGTTTGAGCCTGGAGGATGCAACCTCTCTGGCGATTGCCTACGAGCCGGTCTGGGCCATCGGGTCGGGTCGCACAGCCCTCCCCGACGACGCCGCCATCATCGCCACCATCATCCGCGAGCAGTTGCGTGACAAGCTCGACAGCGAGGTGGGGGAGCAGGTGAGGGTGCTGTACGGAGGCTCTGTCAACGCGGTCAACATCAAGGACTTCATGGCCAAGAAGGGCATCGACGGGGCCCTGGTGGGTGGAGCGTCGCTCGACCCCGACCAGTTCGCTGCCATCGTGAGGTACCGACTGTGAGTCACACGCTGATACTCCTTCGCCACGGCCAGTCCGAGTGGAATCTGGCCAACCTGTTCACCGGATGGACCGACATCGGTCTCACAGAGGAAGGTGAGGAGGAGGCCCGGGAGGCGGGTCGTTTGATGGCGGAAGCTGGCCTGAAGCCCGACGTCATGTTCACCTCGGTGTTGAGCCGGGCCACCGACACGGCGGACGTCGCGCTCGAGGAGGCGGGCTGGACCGACATCCCCACCAAACGCAGCTGGCGTCTCAACGAGCGTCACTACGGCGATCTCCAGGGTCTCAACAAGAAGGAGACGGCGGAGAAGTTCGGAGAAGAGCAGGTCCTCATTTGGAGGAGGTCCTACGACATCCCGCCGCCGGCCCTCGGCCCCGATGACGAGCGGCATCCATCCCGTGACCCGCTATACGGCGACGTCGAGCCTTCCGATCTCCCTGCTACCGAAGCCCTGTCCGATGTGGTCGACCGGCTGTTGCCCTACTGGATCTCCGACATCGTCCCAGAGCTCGAGGCGGGCAAGACCGTGCTGATCGTCGCCCACGGCAATTCGATCCGGGCACTGGTGAAACATCTCGACGACGTCGGTGAAGACGACATCGTCGGGCTGAACATTCCCACCGGGATACCCCTGGTCTACGAGCTCGACGACGAGATGAAGCCGATCTCCAGCGGGTACCTCGGGGACGAG
Organism: Acidimicrobiia bacterium; assembly: GCA_036373995.1. Lineage (GTDB taxonomy): Bacteria > Actinomycetota > Acidimicrobiia > Spongiisociales > ZC4RG35 > JANQRA01. The sequence continues at coordinate 3,385 of DASUUP010000094.1, read as the reverse complement.
GATGCGGCACAGGCCGCCGCCGACGCGGTAGCCAAACAAGCCGGCTAGTTCAACCAAACGGGATCTGGTAAACTGGGCTACCGCCATCCGGCGGGCCTTCCATTGTTCGAGACCAATCAACCATGAACGTTCTCACAGCTTTCGGCATCATCATCCACATCATCCTGTCCATCGGCCTGACGGCGTTGGTGCTTCTCCATTCGGGCAAGGGTGGTGGGTTGTCAGATGTGTTCGGCGGGGGCATGTCGACTTCGAATCTCACCGGGTCGACCGTGGTCGAGCGGAACCTCGACCGGTTGACGGTCGTGGTGGGGATCCTCTTCGGGATCAGCACCTTCGCCCTGACCTTCATCTTGAGCTAGACCGGCCGATACAATTCGGCGGTCCTCACACCCAGTCGGAGTGGCGGAATTGGAAGACGCGCCAGGCTAAGGACCTGGTGGGGTTTATAGCCCCGTGGAGGTTCGAGTCCTCTCTCCGACACCGTGTCTCGCCCACGTGGGCCACATTTGGGAGTTTTTCAGCTCCGCAGCTCGCTGCTCCACCGAGACTCCAGCTTTCTTCTGACTACGATCGCGCATGTTTCGTGGTACCCGGGCTGGGGAACTTGGAATAAATCGAGCCAAGAGGAGGCGCAATGCTGCGATTCGACCCATTCCGAGAGCTTGATCGGCTCAGTCGAGAGACCAGGGGAAGACCAACCCCGTCTGTTCTGGCCTTCGACGCTGTGCGCGACGAGGGCATGGTCACGATCTACTTCGACGTGCCGGGCATCGAGGCTGGTGACATCGATGTGAACGTCGAGCGCAACGAGTTGACCGTGACCGTGGAGAGGCGCTGGGACGAGGAAGACAAAGAGATTCTGGCCGCCGAACGACCACAGGGAACATTCACGAGGAGGCTCATGCTGAGCGACGGCCTCGACACCGACCAAATGGAGGCCGATCTCGACAACGGGGTACTGAAGGTCAGCGTGCCGATGTCCGAGCGCTCCAAGGCACGCAGGATCGACGTCCAGTCATCAGGCGACTCTGAGACCATCGACGTAGGCGAGAGCCAATCCGATTGATTAGCGATTAGGTCCGCACCGTTCTGGCGAACTCGGGGCCCCAGACTTCGCTGAGCGGTGTCTGGAACCCCGGGTTCAATCGTGTCCGTTCCGCCCGGAGCGGCGGCCAGTCCTCCTAAGCGGATCGGCTCTAACAGATCGATTCCCGAGTACGGTTCACCGGCCATGAACAGGCTCCGAGCTCTGGTCGACTCACCACTTCTTCGTCGTGTGACCTGGCACATCAAACGGATCACCGACAAGATGGACGGCCGCTTCTTCACCTCGCTGCTCGCAGGCCTCGCCGTCGTCATCGCCATCGCATCGGCCGCCGTATGGCTGTCGGACACGGATCGTGGGCTCGGCGATTTCGGTGCCTCGGTGCACTGGTCGGTGACGACTGTCTTCGGTCAGGGAGACGCCTCGTACGTCACGACCCCGATCGGGTGGGGAGTGGGCTGGCTGTTGGGGCTGTTCGGGGTGGCGATAGTGGCCACCATCACCGGGGCCCTGGTCGGGTTCGTCATCGATTTCCTACTGAAGGAGGGACAAGGGATGGGTGCATCGGGATACAAGGAGCACATCGTCATCTGTGGCTGGAACGCCACTGCGAGAGACCTGATCACCGAGCTCAGCGGTGATGCCTACGAGGCCAAGATCGTGCTCCTCGCCGACCTGGAGCGAAGCCCGGCCGGCAACGACGTCTACTTCGTGCGAGGAAGCTCCTCCAACGAGGCTGATCTGCGACGGGCAGGGATCGAACATGCGCTGACGGCAATCATCTGCCCATCAGACGCCAGCAACGAGGCGGACATGGCCTCGATTCTCACCGTGCTCGCCATCGAGTCCCTGGCCCCACACGTGCGCACCGTCGTGGAGGTGAACAACCCCGACCACGTCGAGCACTTTCGACGTGCCGACGTCGACGAGGTGATGGTCACCTCGAGGCTGGCGTCTCACCTGCTTGCTCGATCGGCCCTGTATCCAGGTCTGTCCGAATTGGTCACCGACCTGGTCTCTGGCGGCGAGGGCTCCGAGCTCTACCGGGTCGACCTGCCCGACGACTGCCTGGGCTTGCCGATCGACGATGTGTCCGCCCGACTGCGTCGTGATCACGGTGCCACTCTCATCGCCGTCACCAGAGGCGAGAGCACATACAGCAACCTCCGGTCGGATTTCGTCTTCCAGAGAGGCGATGACTTGATAGTGGTGGCAGAGTCACTCGGCGACCTGCACCCGCTGCAGCACTCCACCGCCTACTCGGGCGCCTGACCCCACCTGATGGGCGGTATGTTTGTTTGTGATGTCGATCGGTGCCGAACGCGACAAAGTAATCGCCGCCGCGCCCCTGGTCTCCGAAGGGGTCGGGGAGGTGGGCGAACAGATCTCCGCCAAGGGCAAGGTCAAGTCGTTTCGTCTCAGCCAGAACCACGCCAGCACGCTCGCTCCTCCCGACGACGACGCAACACCCAGCGAGCGATATGCATGGTCGTTCCGTAACTCCATCGAGACCGCCACCGATGTCCGGGTCGAGCTCGAGAGCGGGACCGTGTTCCGCTGGCTTGCCGAACCCGAGCTGGACGGTTACGAGATCGCTCAACGTGTCCAGATGATCTCTCTGATCCGGGAAGCCTTCCTCTCCAACAGGAGCGTGATCATCCACGGCGTCGTCGATGTGATCCCCACCTCGGGTCGGCTTCCCACAGAGCTGACGATCAATCGCGCCCAAGCCGTAGAGGTGGTGGGTGTCAACCTATAGAACTTCGTTCTCGCCAGAAGATCACGGGTTTGCCTGGGCGAACAACTTCAAGGGCGAAGACATAGTCGCCTCCTGGCTGGCTCAGGAACTGATCACCCTGCAATCCGCGAGCTACATGATCGGCCTCATTCACGGCGGGCCGGCACGGCAGTTGACGGCCGGCATGCTCGACATCACAACCGATGAGATGATCGAGGAGTTGGGAGACCTCCTCGATGGAGGAGGATTGTCCGCCGGCGTTTGCCTCGCCGCCCTCGATCGGTACCACCACGGCCAGAGCCCCTGGAAGCGCAAGCCAGGCAAGAAGAGCAACAACTTCGCCCGTCTCGCTGCGAACCACTTCGGTGTCTTCGGCGACTGGAGCCGGCTCGTCGAGATGATCTCGGACATGAACCGCCCCGACGTGACCCACGCCTGGAATCAGGCACGATCCCTTGGGGATCTGACCAGCGCCGGGTGGTGGCCCCAAGTGCGACGCCGTCTACGCCAGGGGACCCCAGTGCCCATCACCCTCTATCGATCGCGATGGAATCCGTTCTCGAATCATGTCGTGGTCGTCACCGGCTGCCGTGAGTCGG
>DASUUP010000093.1:0-2772 GCA_036373995.1 Acidimicrobiia bacterium | reverse complement strand
TTCGTGGAGCGCCTCGCCAACAAGGACGACACCACCGAATCGCCCCTCTCACCCCGCAACGTGATCAACAGCTCGTACTGGTCGCCCGACCATCGCGAGCCCAAGGAGCGGGAGGACCTCTTGCTCGCCGAGGTCTTCAAGACGTCCATCGGCGACGGCGGCTATCCGGGCGACATGACCACGTCTGAGAACTGGCCAGGAATCGCTCCCGGGACAAGGGGCATTCTCAACGCCCTCTCGGGGAAGTACTGCCGCTGGGACGACATCGTGGACATCGCCCCGAAGCCACCGATCCTCTGGACCCACGGTTCCGAGGATGTGGTCGTCTCCAATCAATCGGCTTGGGACATGGGAGTCTTGGGCGGAGCCGGTCTGGTACCCGACTGGCCGGGTGCTGACGTGTTCCCTCCCCAGCCGATGGTCGACCAGATCCGGGAAGTGTTGGAGCAATACGAGTCGAACGGCGGGGAGGTGCGCATGGAGATGATCGAAGGGGCGGCGCACGGCCCGCACTTCGACCATCGGGACGAGTGGACCGCCATCTTCCTCGACTTCCTCGAGAGTCATTGACCGGCCTCGTCAGTTACCCAGATCTCCGAACATGAGCGGATTGCGACGTATCCGGCGTGAGGAACCCCGGGTTCGAGTAGTCGGGAGCGCACCTGGCGCTCTGAAGCATCAGCTGAGGGGAAGGGGGGTCCCCTGATGGAAGCGGAGTTGCCAGCCGTCGTTGGTGTTCACCCAGATCGAGGTCCGCTCGGCCGGTCGCTGCTCGCCATCGAGAGTCTGTCTGCTTACGTAGCGCACCAGGGCGACATCCTCGTCGATGAGATGAATCCGATATCTCTCCAAAGGAAGCTCGACTTCCAGAGGCGTAGCGGGAGCCTCGAGGGTCTGTTCTCTCGTGTAGGTGCGACCCGATCGGCCCACTTCGCTGAAACCAGCGTGCAGGACGCGATCCAACCACTGCGGGTCGAAGGCGGTCTCCTCCAGCCAGAGAGCCTCCTCCAGGTGCTCGATGTAGGGTCCTGTCTCGAGGACGGCGCTCGTCGGCAGTGGCGCGTAGATGTGCGGAAAATCTTGTCCCAGGTCGTATAGGTCCTCGTAGACCAGCGTGTCGCCCAACGGCTCGGGGTCGATCGTCAACAGGATCAGGTCGTTGTGGTCCAGGAAGTTGCGTCTTGCCACGCCGGCCAGCTGATCGGCCGTCGAGCAGTGGATGAAACCTTCCTCAGCGAGACTTGCCGTCCGGTATTCGTCGATGCTGGCCGCCCAATCGGCCGGCTCGGCGAGGTGATAGATCTCCGCGGTCAAACGAGGTATCCGTCGGGTGGGTTCTGGAGCATGCCTGGACCTGCTGGAGGCTCAACCTACCCGGCCATCCAAGACGTCAATCCATGTCGGCTCTTGGTCTCGTCTTCCTCCACACGACGAGCAGGGCGATCCCGCCCACGAGGAGGGTGATTCCGATGAAGCCGACCCCGAGACCCCAGAACAGCCACGACCTGTCGGCCGGTTGGGCGATCAGGATGTCGATGACACCGGCGACGTAGGCACCGAGGAAGAACAAGCCACAGACCGTCAGGACGATTCCAGCCAGGAGCGCCACGATGGAGAATGCCCGGGTGTTGCCCTCGTTTGCCATCTTGGATCAGTCGTCGATCTCCAGGATGGTGAGCGAGCGATCTGACGATTCCTTGGCCGTGCCCACGATCGCTTGGTAGTCGTCTGATTCATAAGCCTCGAGCGCCCGCTGATAGGTCGGGAACCGAACCAGGACGTTGCGCGGGTACTCGCGCCCTTCCTTCTGCTCGTATCGGCCACCTCTGGCGATGAACACTCCTTCGTGGGCCGCTACCACCTTGCTCGACCCCCTGATGTACTCGCCATACTTCTCGTCGTCTTTCACGTCGATATGGACGACCCACATTCCTGCCATGTCTGTCTCCTGGTCGCGTTCCTGGGCGACGCCAGTAACTGGGTTGAACGCGTTGAGACCGCCCGGTCTGGGCGGTCTCGCGGCTTGTCTAGAGGATGTAGATCAGAAGGGCGATGATGAGCAAGATGCCCACGATCGTCCAGATGAGTCCTGAGCGTGGCACGACCTCCCTTTCATTACTCGATAGAGAACGATACCCCGCCATCTTGAAGCTCAAACCCTCAGCGCCGCTCCGTGTCGATCCAGTCGAGGTCCGTCCTGACGACGTCGAGTGCTCGGCCACGAAATTTCTCGAGTCGAGGCTGGGACGGCTCGCTCGGTTGGCCGGCGAAGCCGACCATGCCACGAACGAAGATACGGACGGCGTGTTCAAGCTCGGCGACGATCTCTTGGGACGCATCGGTCAGGCCGTTGGCGTGCAGAGCGTCCACGTAGACGCTGATGACTCGGTCGGGGCCGGCATCGGTGAGGTGAGCAGCGAGGTCGATGGCCGGCGGCCCAAATCGGGCATTCGACCAGTCGAGAAGGACCACGGATCCATCGGGTCGCCAGAGCGTGTTGTCATGTCCGCTGTCGGTGTGGATGAGGGCTGTCGGCCCGTCCATCAAGGCTGCAATGGAGTCGGGCATCTCCTCGTGAAGCTGCATTAGCCGGTTCCGTAGCCCGGAGCTCATCAGTTCTGGATATCGCTCGCCGGCCACGTCGAGTCGCGCCTGCCAGCGGTCGTCGTCCCATTGCTCCGGGGCCCACGGCATGGCTTGCGACGACCACGTGTTGGCGTGGAGGTCGGCGAGAAGCTGCAGGAGCGGCTCGACCTGCCAGTCCTTGATGTC
>DASUUP010000092.1:0-6129 GCA_036373995.1 Acidimicrobiia bacterium | reverse complement strand
GTAAGTTCGCCCGGCTCTACCCTGATGAGTGCGTCCTGCTCGTGGACACCATCGACGTCCTCGACTCGGGAGTCCCCAACGCGATCGCCGTCTTTCAGGAGCTACGGGACCGCGGGCACGAGCCAGTCGGTATCCGCATCGACTCCGGCGACCTCGCCTACATGACCATTCAGGCCGCAGTCGCACTCAACGACGCCGGCTTCGAAAGTGCATCGATCGTGCTCTCCTCCGACCTGGACGAACTGGTGATCTGGCAGATCCTCTCTCAGCTCGAGGCAGAGGCGCCCAGATACGATCTCGACCCTGCTGCCCTCTTGGGCCGGATCACGTTTGGCGTCGGCACGCGCCTCATCACGTCGCACGGCGACTCCGCCCTCGGTGGTGTCTACAAGTTGGTCGCCATCGAAGATGAGTCGGGGGAGTGGGAGCCGGCGATCAAGCTATCGGAGAGCATCGAGAAGATGCCGGTGCCAGGTCAGAAGACGGTGACGCGGGTCTACGACGAGAGAGGGCTCGCAACTGCCGACATCATCGGAATAGAAGGTGAAGACCCCCTGTCGTCGGATCCGATCGATCTGTATCACCCTCACAGAGATCTCCGCCGCAACATCGACAAGGGATCGATCTCGGACTCCGAGGATCTATTGGAGACGGTGTACGCCGACGGCCGACGTAAAGATGGCGAGCCTGACATCGAGGAGTTGCGCTGGCGGCGCCGCTCCGACCTCGAACGGCTCGATTCCGGTGTCCGTCGTCTGGTCAACCCCCACATCTATCACGTGTCTCTCACCCGGCAGATGAAGGACCTCCAGATGTCGCTGGTGCGTCGCCTAAGCGACGTCGACCCCGGCTGAGACCATCTCGGCCACCGCTCGAGCTGCGTCTCCCGGTTCGAGGTCGACCGGCCGACACCCGCCGGCGAGCACCGTGGTGTTGAAGTGGCTGGTTGCGTCGATTGCCGTGTCCTTGACGCAGTAGTCGAGAGCCAGTCCGACCACCACCACGTTCTCGATGTCCTCGAGACGAGCGGCCAGGCCGGTAGGTGTCGTCTCGCCGGTTTCGGGATCGCGGAGATTGAAAGCCGAGTAGCCGTCTTCACCACCGACTCCCTTCTTGATGATCAACGCATCTTCGATCACGTTCAGGTCGGGATGGAACTCGGCTCCCTTGGTGCCGGCGACGCAATGAACCGGCCAGATCCCGCCGTACTTCTGGAAATGGGGAGTCACCTCGGGATGCCAATCCTGGGTATAGACAACAGTGGCGCCGGCGTTGGCAGCCTCTTCGATCTCGGCGTTGATCAGGGGGATCGCCTCTTCGCCTTCTTCCACATACAGACTCCCGCCGGGATCCGCGAAGTCGTTTTGGACGTCGACGACGATGAGTGCTGTCGTCTCGTTGTACTCCATGACTCCGAAGTTAGTTGCCGGAGCTCTCAACCTGGATCCTAAGGTGGCGCCGGTGCAGGAGCAGACACGGGCCGAGCCCTGGAAACTGGCGCTCATCGGCCTGGCTGCCGGGACCATCGGCGGCGGTCTCGGGGTGGGCGGCGGGATAATCCTGGTCCCTTTCCTCGTCATAGTCGGGTTCGACCGTCATCGCGCCCATGCCACGTCGCTCGCGGCGATCGTCCTGATCGCCACGGCAGGAGCCTTGTCTTTCGGGCTCTCCGGCGAGATCGACATAGGGCTCGGGGTGACCATCGGCATCGGCGGCATCCTGGGATCGATCATCGGGGCTTCGGTGATGCACCGGGTGAGCCCTCGCGCTCTCACGATTGTCTTCGGCCTGGTGCTGCTCGTCGCGGCGATTCGTCTCATAAGCGGTGCCGACCCGCTGCCCGGCACTGCCGAGTTGGGCGCACTCTGGGAGCTATTCCTCTCTTTGCTGATCGGCTTCGTCGCAGGGTTCTTCGCCGGCCTGGCCGGTATCGGCGGGGGAGTGGTGATCGTGCCGGCGAGCGTCCTGTTGCTCGGTCTCGATCAACACGAGGCGCAAGGGACATCGCTGGTCGCGATCGTCTTCACATCTGTGGCGGGAACCATCGTCAACCTGAAGAACCACCGAGTCCGCCCAGTGGACGGACTCGTGGCTGGTGCGGGCGGGGTCGTCGGCTCTCTGCTTGGCTCACGGTTGGCCCTCGGAATCGATGGGCGCACCCTCTCGCTGATATTTGGGTTTGTGGTTCTGTTCGTGGCGCTCCGCTCGTTGTATCGCACGTTGCGCCCGCAGACGATCTAGTCGCCGTCGACTTCGTCGCCGTCGGCTCTCCGACCCACGAGTGGGGCGAGGATGGCGACGCCTACTGCGATGAACACGGTGGGCCAGAACCAGGACCCGAAGTCGGTGACCACATCGATTATGTCCCCGGGCTCGGGGAGTACCAGGAAGAGAAGCCCGATGCCTGTGATCAGCGCTCCGAAGATGAACGAGAGCGCATCGAATTTGTGCAGTTTCACGGTGTCTCCAATCGCTGGTGGATCTCGATATTGCCCACGTCGACGTGGGCGTCGAGGTTGACTGTCCCGAGATCCCCGGGCTCGTCGAATGTGAGGGACGGCTCCCCCAGACCGGCGCTGACGCGCTCAGTGTTCTGTGACACTCCACCTCGATCGACGCTCGACACTCGACCCACGTCGACACTCGCCTCACCGATCAATCCGACTCCTTCGGGCAAGTAGATCTCCAGGTTCCCGGCGTCGACGGCTGCTCCGAGCTCCAGCTCTCGCCCATCCCAAGGCAGTTGCCGTAGGTCGATCACCAGCTCACCGATGTCGATGACGTACTCATCCTCCACTTCGGCGAATGTGAGTGGTGTCGCGTCGAGGTCGAAGTTCCCCGCTTCCCAGTCGTATTCGAAAGCAGGGGAGAAGAGGAGAGTTGGCACCAGGATGGCTGAAACGATGATCAGCCACCTGGCTCGACCGGCGAACCCGCCCACCATGAGGCCAACACCCAGGATCGTCACCGCCAGAGCCAGGTAGTGGCGTGGCTCGGCCTCGATCGGGATCGACTCGATGTTGTCGAGAACTGCAAGAGTGCCCAACCCGAGTAGGACGGACCCGATCGTCAGGCGACCCAGAATCGACTGCTCCCTTGGCTCGGGTAGGCGGGGCGGAGTCGGGGTCGGAGTCGGCTTGGGGGGAGGAGTGGCAGATCCACCGGCGGGGGAGTCGCCGGTCGGCTCGTCGACCAGCTCCTTGGTCGTTGTCGTGTCAGTCGTCGTCATTCGTTGAACTCCCTCCTTTGACTCGGCCGACTCGCTCATCTCGGTGCGTGGTGCGCCTGGGATGTATCCGAGGTAGAGCAGGAGCCCGACCACGAGGAATGCGGCAGCCCAAATGACTTCGCCGGCAAGAATCGTGAAGTTGGACAACACGATGATCCCTGCCACAACGATCAGGCCTATCCCGATCCACGACCGCGATGTCGAGGCCCCCGAGAAGAATCTCTCCGCCGGTGACTCCGGTTCATCTTCGGATCTAATGAATGCCCAACCTGCGGCGTAGAGCACCACACCCAGACCGCCGAAGAAGGCGGTAATCACGAAGAAGATCCTGGGTATCCAGTCGGCGATGCCAAAGTTGTTGGCGACTCCCTTTGCCACACCTGCGAGCATGCGGCCCCGGAGAGGCCGTACCAACTCCGGGGAGCGCGGAGGACGCCCGGATGTCTCCGGGGCGTCGGTTTGTGTCTGTTCCATGACATCGATTACGCCACAAGACTGACCGATTTGGTATCGGTGACGCCCCTGATATCTCCCTGATGGGTTTCAGGGAGGTCCCCCATTGAGGTTCCGGCGGGATGCAGGCATGATTCCGGTGTGGAATCGACATCGGAACTCCGGTCGATCTACCCCCACCGTCGTCGGTCCAACCGAGTGATTGCCGGTGTCGCCGGGGGTATAGCCGACACCCTCGGAGTGCGGGACGGATACGTTCGCGCCGCGTTCCTGACGTTGGTGGCAGTATGGGGTCTTGGCCTGATTCTCTATCTCGGAGCCTGGCTCGCCACCTACGAGAGGGTGGCCGATCGAGAGGGGGAGTTGGTCGACAGTCCCAGGGCCGCGGGCCTGGGTATCGCCTTCGCCGGACTGGTGTTCCTCCTTGGAGCAATCGACCTCTGGCCCAACCCCGTTCTCGTGCTGGCCACCGGTGCGCTGGCATTTGGCACCGCTGCCATCACCGATCCATCTAGCCCGGGGCCGTTGGTGGCTCTCATGAATCCCGGCGTCGAGAAGGTGAGCAGGCTCCGTCTCCTCCTCGGGGTTGGCCTGCTGATCGGGGGGATCGTGATGCTCTCCACGGCGTTGGGCCAGGTGTTCGAGTTCGGTTTCGTGTTCTTGGCCGTGTTCCTCACCGGTTTGGGTGTGCTGATCGCGTTCGGGCCGTGGGTGCGAAGGTTGTTGGCGGATCTGAGTGAGGAGCGGGGCGAGCGCATCCGTCAGGAAGAGCGCGCCGAGGTCGCCGCACACCTCCACGACTCCGTACTCCAGACGCTGGCGTTGATCCAGCGGAGTGACGACCCAAACCGAATGGCCATGCTCGCCCGCTATCAGGAGACCGAGCTGCGGGATTGGCTTTTTGGAACTGCACCTCTCGATGGCATCGACCTGGTCTCGACAGCCTTGAAGCAGGCCGCCACCAGAGTCGAGGAGGACTTCCAGATCCCGATCGATGTGGTGACGGTCGGTGACCATCCCGTAGATGAGCGGACCAGGGCCGTCGTTACCGCCGCTTCCGAGGCGATGGTCAATGCGGCAAAGCACTCGGGGGCCGACCGCATGTCGCTCTTTCTCGAGGTGGAGGATGAGATGGAGTTGGAGGTCTATGTCACGGACCAGGGGAAAGGATTCGATCTCGACTCGATTCCGGACGATCGAAAAGGGATCACCGAGTCGATCCGCTCCCGCATGGAGAAGGTCGGTGGCAGCGCCCTCATCGAATCGGAACCTGGCGAAGGAACCGAAGTCGTGCTGAGGTTGGGTCTGTGACCAAGGTCTATCTCGTGGACGATCACCGTTTGTTTCTCTCCGGAGTGAAGGCAGAGTTATCAGAAGGCTTCCGGATCGTCGGGACCGCCTACGACGTCGACACCGCAATCGAAGAGATCCGGGGTTACGAACCCGACGTCGTGCTCATCGACGTTCACATGCCCGATGGCGGCGGCATCGCTGTGGTCGAGGGAGTGGGGGAGACCAACCCGGATGTGAAGTTTCTCGCCCTTTCCGTCTCCGACCAGGCCGAAGATGTGATTGCGATGATTCGTGCCGGTGCCCGGGGATACGTGACGAAAACGATCGAGCCGGAGGAACTGTCGGACGCGATACGGAGGGTCGATGCCGGTGATGCCGTGTTCTCACCGAGGCTTGCCGGCTTCGTTCTCGATGCGTTCGCAGGGGCCATCCCGTTGGATGACGACCCCGAGCTCGACCAGTTGACGTCACGGGAGAAAGACGTCCTCCGCCTCATTGCCCGGGGTTTCGCCTACAAGCAGGTCGCCCGCAAGCTCAACATCTCGATCAAGACCGTGGAGACGCACGTCTCCTCGGTTCTGCGAAAGCTCCAACTCTCCAACCGCCACGAGCTAGCTCGCTGGGCCAGCAAACGCCGCATCGTCTGAGAGTCGAAGGTCCGGCTGTCCAGATGACCGTCTTCCGATCCTTGGCCTACCGAAGGCGCGGGGCCATACTCGCCTCTTGATCGAGATCATTCGCTCCGCTGTCGGTGGGTTCCTCATGGGTTGTGCCGACCTCGTCCCCGGAGTGTCGGGTGGGACGATCGCCCTGGTCATCGGGATCTACGAGAGACTCATCGCCTCGGTCCGGGAGGGCAGCCTGGCGCTCGGCTCACTGATCAGGGCCGATTTCGGCAAGTTCAGACGTCATTTCGCAGCAGTGGAGTGGCGATTCCTCCTGCCCCTCCTGGCTGGAATCCTGGCTGCAGTCATCACACTCTCTCGAGTCCTGGAACATCAGCTCGAGACCAACGCAGAAGTCATGGCCGGCGGGTTCTTCGGGCTCGTTGTGGGATCGGTTTTGATCGGTTGGCATTTGATTCGCGTGCCAGGGCCGAAGCACGTGATGGTCACCCTGGTGGTTGGGGTGGCCCTCTTCGTCGTTCTCGGGCT
>DASUUP010000091.1:0-2892 GCA_036373995.1 Acidimicrobiia bacterium | reverse complement strand
GCATGGCCGTCGGCACGATGGCGGTGGCCACGATCGGGGCGTTGGTCGCGGTCCGCGCCGACACCCGTGTGCCGGGCTGGCTACTTCTTGCCTTCGCCGTCCCCTGGGCGGCGACGTGGGCTATCTACGCGATGGTCGATGCCCTTGTGACCGAAGGTGTGATCGATCTCGTTCCCGCTCAGCTTCTGATTGGCGCGGCTGAGACGGCGGGCATCTGTTCGATGTTCGGCATGTTTGGTGCGTTCCTCACGGTCCCAGACGGACGCCTCCCGTCCCGGTGGGGAAGACCGCTCGCGGTCTCTCTTGTGATATTCCTGCTTGCTTGGGTCATCCACACGTTCTTCCTGGCCGGTCAGATCACCGACCCGCTGGCCTATGTGAATCGAGCATCGCTTGCCTCTCTGGAGGGGGCCGAGCTCAGTCCGACGTTCGAGGCGATCACTATCGCATTGACGTTCATCGGGCTTGTGGCGATGATCGCCATTGCCGCCACGCTGATCGACCGATACCGTTCAAGCGCCCCAGAGGCCCGCCAACAGCTCAAGTGGGTGCTCGTCGGAGCTATGTCCGTGCTCTTCTGGATGGCCCTTTGGGTACCTCAGTGGGAGAGCGCTGCGGGTCAGACCGCACAGGCGGTCCTCCCCGGTCTCGGTCTCATCTCCCTCGCGGTCGGGTTCGGGCTCTCCCTGTTCAAGTACCGCCTGTGGGACGTCGACTTCGTCATCCGCCGCTCCCTCGTCTACGGCACGCTTTGGCTGGCGATTGCACTCGTCTATGCCGGAGTGGCTGCCGGCTTGGGCCTCATCGCCGGGTCCCGGTTCTCGGTTGGCGTGGCAATCGGACTCACCGTCGCGGCCACGTTGTTGTTCCAACCAGCCCGGCATCGGCTGGAGAGGCTGGCCGACCGTCTCGTGTTCGGCGTACGTGAGTCACCGATCGCCGCCCTCCAGGAGTTCGGTTCCTCCGTCGGCGTCGACTCGCCATCCCGGGACATCGCTCGCGAACTCGCTGACGTGATCAGACGCGTGCTCGGAGCCCGAGCAGTTGAGGTGCGGGTCGAAGGGTCTGAGCCGGTGGTCGCTGGGGAGTGGGGCGAGGGAGTTGCCACGACGATTTCGCTGAAGTGGACCCTGGAGACATTTGGTCATATCAGGTGCCTGCCCCGTCGTGGCGAGAGGTTCGATGCCGACGACGTCAGGGTCGTCGAGGCGCTGGCCTCCCAGGCGGCACTCACCATCTCGCACGCTCGCCTCGCCTCCCGAATGGTGACCGCCCAGGAAGCTGAACGCCGCAAGATCGAACGCGACCTCCACGATGGCGTCCAACAAGACCTGGCTACCCAGATCGGGCAACTGGCACTCGCCAGATCGCGAGCCAACTCGGACCCAGACCTGGCTTCGAAGCTGGCCGAGATCCAGGCCGAGATGCAGCGGACCCTCGTTGAGATCCGCCACCTCGCCCAGGGCATCCACCCATCGGTACTCCGGGACGGGGGCCTCCTGGCAGCCGTCGAGGACCGATGCAGCCGACTCCCGCTCGAGGTGTCGATCGACGCCGACACGCATTTGTATCGCACCAGGTACGCCGCAGACGTCGAGGCCGCGGCCTATTTCATGGTCACCGAGGCAGTGGCCAACGTGGTCAAGCACGCCCAGGCCAGCTCGGTCTCGATCGCAATCGCCGACAATGATGGTCATCTCATCGTTGCTGTCGCCGACGACGGAGTTGGGTACGACCCAGATCGCGGTTCGACCGGCACCGGAATCGGTGGACTTGCCGACCGGCTACGGGCTCTCGGTGGCGAGTTGGCGATCGAGAGTCATCCCGGAGCGGGGACCACAGTCCGCGCTCGAGTTCCGGTCCACGTACCCGGGGAGACGGGATGAGCGAGCCCATTGAAGTGGTCATCGCCGAGGACCACTTCCTGTTCCGGGAGGGTATCCGCCAGCTCCTTGAGTCGTCGAGCGAGATCGAAGTGGTCGCCGCGGTCGGAGACAGGGAGGCTCTCCTCGACGCCGTCGCCCGACTGGAACCGCACGCAGCGGTCGTTGACATTCGGATGCCGCCACGCCACGAGACCGAAGGCATCGAGGCGGCCCGGACAATCCGCGCCAACCATCCAAGAACCGGTGTCGTCGTCCTTTCGCAATACGCCAACGCCCTCTATGCCTTCGAGCTCTTCCAGAACGGAACAGAGGGCCTCGCCTATCTACTGAAGGATCGAGTCGGCGACATCGACGAGCTGATTCGAGCCGTGATCAGCGTCAGCCAGGGTGGATCGGTCATCGATCCGTTCGTAGTCGAAGGTCTGCTTGCCCGCTCGAGGACGAGTGGCCCCCCTTCGATGGAGGATCTGACCGAGCGAGAGTACGAAGTACTCGCCGAGATGGCACAGGGGAAGTCCAACGCTGCGATCTCGGAGGCCTTGTTCATCTCCGAGTCCTCGGTGGAAAAACACATCGGAGCAATTCTCGTCAAGCTGGGTTTCGACTCCTCCAACACCTCGGTCAACCGTCGAGTCGCGGCGGTACTCACCTTCCTCCGCAACTACCAGCCGGCAGAAACCTGAGTCTCCCACCATCTCACGACATCTCACGTCGCTCGCCCCACATCCACTCCACAATCCCCCAATAGGGTGCCGTTTCCCCTGGTCAGAGTGTTTTGACCGCATCTTTCGCAACGAGGGGGTCACGGGTTCAAATCCCGTCAGCTCCACAATTCGCCTAGTGCCAGTTGGTGATTGCTCGTTGCTCGATTCCGCCCAAGACGGTCCCCCACGGCGTCTCCCGCGCCACAGAAGTGCCACAGACGGTTCCATCGCGAGCAACCCGCCGGATGAGAGGTGCTATACACGGCCCACGTCGGGCGGTTCGTGACCTAGATGCTGGGGAG
>DASUUP010000090.1:0-3231 GCA_036373995.1 Acidimicrobiia bacterium | reverse complement strand
GGCCGGTTGGTGAGATCTCGCATCACCTGCCACCGAATGGCAGGGTCCGACTCGAGAAGCCATTCAGTGACGTTCACCGGGACGGAATTCTTCTCATCCCTGGGCATTGTGACATAGAACCCGGACAGGCATTGTCCGCGTACCCGCTCGAGTCTGGCAGGCGGGGCGGTCTCGAGGTCAGGTCTCGGAAGGCTTGGCGCGAAACACGAAGCTGAGCCCTTGCTCGGTGTCCTCGACATCCATCAGCGCCTCGGAGAGCGGCTCGGCCAGCTCGGGATCGACGTAGACCTCGGTTCCGGCCTGCTCGGCCACCAAATCCTCTTCCTGGGCATTCTCCACGAAATCGAGCCGAATCGCGATATCGCCGTCAGGATGACTGGCCCGGCTGAGCCGGGTGTCATGTGATTCGGGTACTTCCTCACTGCGACGGATCGCCTCGAGCGCCATCGCGGCCTGCTCGGAAACTTGCAGCATGTTGTCCTCCTAACAGTGGACTTGGTATCCACCGTAGGTGGTCCAGAGGGTTTTATCGGCGTGGCCCGGTCTGGATCCGCAAGCCCACGGGCAACGCACTGGCCGGCCCCGCCTCTTCGAGACCGGCTACAAGCCCAGATACGCCTTCCGTAGTCGCTCGTCGTTGAGCAAGGCGTCGGAGTTATCTTCTCCCACGATGTGACCCTCCTCGAGCACATAGCCGCGTGACGCGAGATCGAGGGCCTCGAAGGCGTTTTGCTCCACGATCAGAATCGACACACCCGCCGCGTTGATCTCACGGAGAACCTCGAAGATATCGGAGACGATGATCGGGGCCAGGCCGAGGCTGGGCTCATCGAGGAGGAGCAACCTCGGCTTCGACATCAGAGCCCGGCCAATCGCCAGCATCTGCTGCTCGCCACCACTCAGGGTCCCGGCCTCCTGGTCGGCTCGCTCCTCGAGACGGGGAAAGATCTCGTGGACCCACTGCAGGTTCTCGTCGCGGTCGTCCCGCGCCTCCCGGCCGTAGGCGCCGATGTCGAGATTGTCGACCACGGTCATCCGGGGAAAGATCCGACGTCCCTCGGGGACCAGCGCAATGCCGTGGCTGCTGATCTGATGAGGAGCCAGTGCCAACAGGTCCGACCCGTCGAGAGCAACGGAGCCACCCGTGGGCCGGAGCACACCGGCGACCGCGTTCACCAACGTCGTCTTGCCGGCACCGTTGGGTCCGAGGATCGTGACTATCTCGCCTTCGTCGACGTGCAGCGTGATGTCGAACAGGGCCCGCGCCTTGCCGTAACCGGCCGTTAGACCGTTGACCTCAAGCACCTCTGCGCTTCTCCCCCAGATAAGCAGTCACAACCGCGGGGTCGGTCATGACCGCCTCGGGCTCCCCTTCGCTGATGACCCGACCCTGGTCGAGAACGACCAGGCGGTCGGACAGCGCCATCACTACGCGCACCACGTGCTCGACGACGAGAATCGTGACACCGCGCTCGTGGATCCGCCGGATCATCTCCACCGACTCGTTGATCTCGCTCGGGTTGAGACCGGCGAGCACCTCGTCGAGGAGCAGCAAGCTCGGCTGGGTCGCCAGGGAGCGCGCCAGCTCGAGGAACTTGAGTTGGTGAAGGGTCAGCTCACTGATCTCGATGTCGGCGACGTCGGCGAGACCGGTGAACTCGAGCCATTCCTGTGCCGCGTCGCGTGCGTCCGGCAGGGAGTGGCGGCTGTGACCGAACATGTAGCTGACGGCGATGTTCTCTCGGGGCGTCATGGTCCCGAACGGATGAGGGATTTGATAGGTGCGGGCCAGCCCGAGAGCAGCTATGCGGTGAGCGGGCTGGCCCGTCACGTCCTCACCCTCGAAGCTGATCGAGCCTTCGTCGCATGGATAGAAGGCGCTGAGGATGTTGATCAGCGTCGACTTCCCGGAGCCGTTGGGCCCCACGAGCCCGAGGACCTCACCTTCCTCGATGTGCATGTCGACTCCGTCGAGAGCCACGACACCACCGAAGTGCTTGCGGATGCCGCGAGCCTCGAGAAGAGTCATGTGTCCACCTCGGCGAGCGGGCCGACCGGTTCCTTCATCGGCCTGCTGTCGTCACCACCGTCGCCAGGTCTCATCCGTGCCCAGAGCCGATCCGGGACCATGAGCACCAGGACGGTGGTCAACATGGCGAAAGCGAGGTCCGTAATGAGTGACTCGGCGAGGTTGAAGATGTTGACAATCGCCATCGTGCCGCCGAACGTCACGAGGGTCGTGACCCACCGATCCCTCATCCTGGGGTAGATCCCCTCGCGGACCGCCAGGGCGAGGATCACGAGCAGGGTGCCGACGATGATCTGGTTGACATCGGTGAGCCCGGCGCTGTTGAGACGGTCGGAGAACGTGTAGATGACAACCGCCCCCACCACCGGCCCCATCCAATGGGTGAGCCCACCGAGGACACTCATCAGAATCACGAACAGTGGGACCCGGATGCTGAAGACGTCCTCGATGGTGACGAAGCCCAGTTGGAGCGACCAAACACCACCCATCAGCCCTGCGAAGAAGGCGTTGATGCCGAGTGCGACCATCTTGTAACGGAACACCGGCACCCCCAGACCACCCGCTACGGGCTCGTCATCTCGGATCGAGAACAGACCCCACCCAAGACGGGAGTCATGGGTCAGATAGGCGGCGAGGACGGTGAGCAGCATGACCACGAGGGTCATCCGGTACATGGCGGTGTTGAAGTCCCCGAGGAACTCTGGAATCGGGGTGCCTGTCATGAATATCCCCGTACCGCCGTCGATGGCGCTGGTGATCCTCGCCACGGAGGCGAGGACGAAGGCAACGGCGAGGGTCGTCAGCGCGAAGATCTCACCGGTGAGCCGTCGCACCCGGAATACGACGAATCCGAGGGCGAGACCGCCGACGAGAGCCAGCAGCCCTGCGATCGGCACCGCGCTCATGAACGACCACCCGTGTTTACCGGTGAGGACCGCCACCGTGTAGACGCCTATGCCGTACCAGGCACCCTGGCCGAAGCTGAAGTATCCGCTGAAACCGGTCAGCACGTTCCAGCTCGAGGCCTGAGCGATCCAGAAGAAGATGGTGATCATGAATATGACGTAGAACCGAGGCAATTCGAGAGCCTCGGTGATAGCCGGGACGAAGAAGAGCGCCACCGCGGCGACCACGAAACCGGTGAGGACCCTGACCCGCGAGGTCACGCCACGCTCCGCGAGGTGAGAAGGCCTTCGGGCCGG
>DASUUP010000089.1:0-10335 GCA_036373995.1 Acidimicrobiia bacterium | reverse complement strand
TGGAAGGCTCCCAGCTCGCCCTTCAGATTCACGAATCGGTGGGTCATGCGATCGAGCTCGACCGAATACTGGGATGGGAGGCGGCGATGGCGGGGACGTCGTTTCTCGATCTGGAGCATTTGGGGACTCTTCGCTACGGGTCTGAGCTCATGAACATCACAGCCGATGCCACCATCCCGGGAGCTCTGGGGACGTTCGGCTTCGACGACGAGGGGACACCGGCGCAGTCGGTTGACATCGTTGACGAGGGAAGGTGGGTCGGCGTCCTCTCGGGTCGTGACTCGGCGCACATCGCCGGGCTCCCGCCGGGAGGGATGATGCGGGCGGACGGTTTCAACAGGATGCCCATGGTTCGCATGACGAATGTGGGCCTCTTGGCCGGTGACTCCAGTCTCGATGAGATCGTCTCGGAGACGAAGTACGGGGTCTTGATGGACGTGAACCGCTCGTGGTCCATCGACGACCGGCGTCTCAACTTCCAATTCGGCTGCGAGCTGGGGAGGGAGATCGTCGGCGGCAAGCCGGGGCGTCTCCTCAAGAACCCCACATACACCGGTATCACCCCTCGTTTCTGGGGATCACTCGACATGCTCGCCGGTGGCGATGAGTGGCATGCATGGGGCACACCAAACTGCGGAAAGGGACAACCGATGCAGATCGGTCACACCGGTCACCCGGCTGCTCCGGCTCGCTTCCGCGACGTTCGAATCGGGGTGTCGGGGTGATAGGAAGCGACATGGCGGCTCTCGAGGACATCGCCAGGAGGGTCTGTGAGATGGCTGATGGTGTCGAGGCCCAGGCTCGAGCGTCGAGACAGCGTCTCGGATTGACCCGTTTCGCCAACTCGTTCATCCATCAACACCACGGCGAGGACACAACCACGATCTCGGTCAAGCTCGCAGTGGATGGCAAGGTGGCGTCGGCGAGCAGCACGGACAGCTCAGACCAGGGCCTGGCCCGGCTGGTGGAGGATGCCAAGGCTGCTGCCGAGCTCCAGCCGATCGACGCCCATTGGCCCGGAGTCGCCGAACCAACCACGGTGCCCGATTTAGACAAACGCTCGGAAGCAACCGCCCAGGCGCTCCCGTCTGCGCGTGCGGACGGGGTCGCCGCCTTCATCGGCGCCGCTCCGGATCTCACAGCCGCCGGCTACCTGGACACATCGGTCGAGGAGGCGGCCGTGGCCACCACGGGCCGACAGCAGGTCTCGGGTGGGGCCACCAGGGCCACACTCGACGGAATCCATCGAACTGCCGATTCGGCGGGGAACGGACACCAGACATCGATCGACTTCTCCGAGCTCGACGCCGCCGCCGCGGGAGCGCGCGCCGCCGATCTCGCCCGAAGGGGCCAGGAGCCCGCCGATCTCGAGCCGGGTGAGTACGAAGTGGTTCTCTCCCCCGAATGCGTGGCGACGATCGCCATCTTCCTGGCCAGTTACGGCTTCGGTGGTCAGTCGTATCTCGACGGGCAGTCGTTCGTCGAGCTGGGGGAGCGTCAGTTCGACGCCGCATTCCAGCTCGTGGACGACCCCCTCGACCCACGCACCATCGCTCTTCCCTTCGACGGCGACGGCACGCCGAAGAAGACGTTGCCGCTGGTCGAGGAGGGCGTCAGCAGGGCGATCGCTCACGATCGTCGGACCGGGCTCCGTGCCCACGCCGAGTCGACCGGCCATGCCGTCCCCGGGTCGTATTTCGGCCCGTTTCCCACATCGGTGGTCGTAGGAGCAGGATCGACCCCGCATGACGATCTCGTGGCAGGAGTGGATCGAGGCGTCTACGTCTCGACGTTCAACTACTGCCGGATCCTCGATCCACGAACACAGGTGGTGACCGGGCTCACGAGGAACGGGACGTTCCTGATCGAGAACGGGGAAGTGACGAAGCCGTTGACCAACCTCCGGTTCACCCAGTCCTTCCTGAAAGCTCTTGGCGAGGGCGCCATTCTGGAGATCGGGGACGACCAGCGGTACGCCGACAGCGAGTTTGGCCCCGGTGTCGTGATCGCACCCTCGATGCGCCTGGCCTCATGGCACTTCACCGGCGGTGCACGAGGCTGAGGTGCTCACGGGTCGCGCCGTACCATTCGCATCGTGAATCGGGTCCGCTATGTCACCATCAGTGCCCTCGCGGCCTTCGCCTTCTCGGGGTGCACAAGCGAGCCCGGGGGTGGTGGCGTGAACATCCGGGCCGGGTCGGATACCACGGCGGCGCCGGCCGCAACCACGACCTCGACCACCGCGACTACGACCTCGACCATGCCGACTACGACCTCGACCATGCCGACTACGACCACGACCCTGCCCACCTACCACGTAAGCGGGAGAGTCTCCGACCACGACGGGGCCCCGGTGGCGCGAGCGACAGTGACTATGGGGGAGCAGAGCGCGACGACCGGGCCCGACGGCTGGTTTGCATTGGAGACCACGAACCCGACATCGATGTCAGTGGGCAAGCCTGGCTGGACCAACACCGAGCTGGAATACGACGAAAGCATCACGTTCCACGAGGCCAGCATCAGCCCTCTGACGATCAGGGGGCTCCGCGTGGCCGCCGAAGCGGCGGGTGACGACGCCCGTTTCGAACAGCTCCTCCAACTCGCCCGCGATACCGCGGTGAACGCGCTCGTCTTCGACACCAAACAGGAAGGTGGTTTGGTCCTCTACGACACCGGTGTTCAGGACGCGCATCGGATCGGGGCTGTCGAGCCGCTGTACGACCCCGTCTCGCGTATCGAACAGGCTCACGCCGAGGGTCTCTACACCATCACCCGCATCGTGGCATTCGACGACGGTCATCGTGCCGACGCCTTCGGCGAGGAGCGGCTGATCGGAGGCTGGTTGGATCCGAGCTCGCAGGGGGCGCGCCAATACATCCTCGCGCTGGCGGAGGAGGCATGCCAGATCGGCTTCGACGAGATCCAGTTCGACTACATCAGGTATCCAACCGGAGCCTTTGCGACGAGGACTGGACATCTCGATCTGCCTCAGGCAGACCGCGTCGAGGCGATCGCGACTTTCCTCAGAGAGGCACGCGCCCTCCTCAACCCGATGGGTTGTGTGGTGAGCGGCGACGTGTTCGGAATAGTCCTCTCGGTCGAGGACGATCAGGGGCTGGGCCAGCGACCGGAGGAGCTGTCGGCGCAGGTCGATGTCCTCAGCCCGATGGTCTACCCCAGCCACTATTCCAATGACTGGCTCGGGTTCGACGATCCCAACGACCACCCGTATGAGGTGACTGCGGACGCCATCAGCGATGCGTTGCCCCGAATGGCCGATGGGTCGCTCCTCCGGCCATGGCTGCAGGCGTTCTGGTGGACGAACGGCCAGATCCGTCGCTCCATCCAGGCGGCCGAGGATCACGGCGTGGGGTGGATACTGTGGAACGTCCTCAGCAATTACGACGCGGCGGCGCTGCCCACCGACGCGGAAGTGTCCTCCTGACTACTCGCTGACGCCTGTCCTCACATCCGGTGCTCCCATCCTGGCCGCGTCCGCCGTTCGGTCGTCGGGCTGGGACTGGGAGTCGAGCTCGGCCCTCACCCGGGCCTCGTAGTGGTCGATCTCCCGGTCGAACGTCGCCTGGTCCCAGCCGAGGACGTCTGCCATGATCCGGGCCGTGGGCCGCACCGCATCCATGCCTCGGTGCCGGGTCTCCACCGACAGCCTCGTTCGCCTCGTCAACACGTCATCGAGGTGAAGGGCGCCCTCGTGGGTGACCGCGTAGCGAAGCTCGGCCATCAGGTAGGGGGCGTCGGCTACCACCGGTCTGGAGAGCTCGGCATCGATGGCGGCGAGCTCTCGGAGCTCCTCGACGAGGGTGCCGTAGCGACCGTTCAGCCGATCGTCGCTGCGTGGCGCAGCCCCGACCAGAGGGATGGCGGATGTGCTCGAAGGAGGGATGCCGTCGCGGATGTAACGGGTGGCGGCGTCGATTGCGTCGGCGGCCATGACGCGATAGGTCGTGTATTTCCCGCCGGCAACGCTGATCATCCCGTTGCCGCGATCGATGACCGCGTGCTCTCTGCTCAACTTCGACGTCTCCTCTGACTCGCCTGTGAGCAAGGGGCGGAGCCCGGCGTAGACCCCGACGACGTCCGTCGCCGAGATGGGGCTTCTCAGTGAGGTGTTGACCCAGGTCAGGAGATACTCGATGTCGGTGCGACTCGCGGCCGGATGCGCCCGGTTGAGAGACCATGGTGTGTCGGTGGTGCCCACGATCCAGTGTCGGTCCCAGGGGATGACGAAGAGAACGCTGACTTCGGTGCGAAGGATTATCCCGGTCTCCGAGTCGATCCGATCCCTGGGGACGAGCAGGTGGACTCCTTTCGAGGCCCGCACGTTGAGACCGTGTTCACCTGCGAGCTCTTCGACGTCGTCGGTCCACACGCCGGTGGCGTTCACCACGACGGAGGTCTGGATCGACATCTCCCGCCCTCGTTCGAGGTCAACCACGCGCACCGACTCGATGCGGCCGGCCCGGTCGCTGTCGATGCCGACGACTCTGGCGCTGTTGGCGAGCAAGGCTCCCTGTGCGGCCGCCGTCCGGGCCACGGTCATCGTGTGGCGGGCATCATCGACTACGGAGTCCCAGTAGCGAATGCCCCCGATCGCGTCGAGGGCGGGGGCCAAGCGGTGCAGGCGCCGTCTGCCCAGGTGTTGATGCCAGGGCAGTGGATTCGACGCCATCCGGGCCAGAACCTCATAGAGGAGGACGCCGGCCCCGACGTAGAGCCTTTCCCAGAAGTGGTGCTCGAGCGGGTAGATGAAGGAGACGGGCGTCACCAGATGGGGGCACAGCACGTCGAGCATGAGGTTGCGCTCTCGCAGTGCCTCACGTACCAGCCCGAAGTCGAATCGCTCCAGGTAGCGAAGCCCGCCGTGGAACATCTTCGACGAGCGGCTGGAGGTACCGGAGGCATAGTCACGTTGCTCCACCAGACCCACCCGGAGTCCCCGTGCTGCGGCATCGAGCGCCGCCCCGGCGCCGGTGACCCCGCCACCCACGACCAGGACCTCCACGCCCTCTCGCGCCATCTTCTCGAGGTGGGTGCGCCGCTGGACGTGGTTGAGGGCTGAGGTGTCGTCGGGCAACGTCACTCCTTACGATTGCCCGATGAAGATAGGTGTGCAGCTTCCGGAGGTCGAACGTCCTGTCACATGGGAGGAGATGCGGGATATCGCACTTGCCGTCGAGGGCTGTGGGTTCGACTCGATCTGGACGGGTGACCATTTGCTGTATCGCGACGAGCACGGTGCGCGGGGCCCGTTCGAGGCCTGGACGACTCTCGCTGGGCTCGCCGAGGCGACCTCCAGGGTCGAGCTCGGGCCGTTGGTGGCGGCCACCTCGTTCCATTCACCGGCGATGCTGGCGAAGCAAGCAGCCACCGTCGACGAGATCAGCGGTGGTCGGCTGATCCTCGGTCTGGGGGCCGGGTGGAACAGGGTCGAGTACGACGCCTTCGGATTTCCCTACGA
This sequence comes from Acidimicrobiia bacterium, assembly GCA_036373995.1. GTDB lineage: Bacteria > Actinomycetota > Acidimicrobiia > Spongiisociales > ZC4RG35 > JANQRA01. Next base: position 4,856 of record DASUUP010000089.1, on the reverse strand, counting down.
CCGCCGCGCCGCCAGATTCGAGGAGGCGTTCACCATCATCCGCACCCTGATCAGGCATGGTGCGATCGATTGGGAGGGCGAGTTCTACTCTCTGCGCGGCATGGAGCTGTTGCCGCCGGCGCGGCGCGACATGAAGATCCTGATCGGGTCCAACGGCCCGCGTCTGCTGCGGGCGACCATGGCCCACGCCGACATGTGGAATTCATGGTTCGACGGATTCGACAACAGAGTCGGCGGACTCGACGACTTGCTCCGAGACGTCGACGAGGCGTGCATCGACGTGGGCCGTGATCCAGCCGAGGTGGAGCGAACGGTTGCCGTCTATGTCCAGCTGTCCGGTGGTCGTGGCCGCCAGCCCGGAGACTCCGACCGGGGCACGGCGCCCCCGATCTCGGGAACGGGCGCTGAGGTCGCCGAGCAGCTGCGCTCCTTCGGCTCGGCGGGTATCTCACACCTTCAGATCGTCCTCGATCCGATCACCGTCGCTGGAGTCGAGGAGTTGGCCGGGATCGTCGCGCTGGTCTGATCTATATGGTTGGGGCCATGAGACTCACCTCGAACAGCTTCAGCGACGGCGAGCCGATTCCCGAGCGGTATGCGTTCGCCAAACACGACCCGGAGAGTCGGGTGACCCTCGCCGGCAACACGAACCCCCATTTGGAGTGGTCCGACGTTCCCGAGGGGACCAAGTCGTTCGCCCTGATCTGTCACGACTATGACGTCCCCAGCAGGGGCGACGACGTCAACCAGCCCGATCGGGAGGTCCCTGAGGACCTGCCCAGAGTGGACTTCTTCCACTGGGTGCTGGTCGATCTCCCATTCGACAGGACCTCGATCTCAGAGGGCGAGTTCGCCGATGGCGTGGTGGCCGGGGGACGAGGGCAGGAGGCGCATGTGGGCCGTCATGGGCTCAACGACTTCACCGGCTGGTTTGCCGAGGACCCGGACATGGCGGGGAACTACTACGGATACGACGGTTGCGCCCCACCGTGGAACGACTCGGTTCTCCATCACTACGTGTTCACCGTCTTCGCCTTGGACGTGGATCGGCTCGACGTGGAGGGGGACTTCACCGGACACGACGTTCGCGCGGCCATGGAGGGCCATGTCCTGGCGGAGGCCTCCATCGAGGGGACCTACACCCAGAACCCGCGTCTTCTCGACGTCTAGGGGCCCGGGTGGGCCCCCGGGTCGGTCAGCCCTCGGAGATCGTCACCGAGTTGATCACGACGTCGTCGTGGGGGCGGTCGCCGCGGTCGGTGTCGGATGTGGCGATCGAGTCGACCGCGTCCAAGCCCGACCTCACCTGGCCGAAGATCGTGTAGCTGTGCGGCAGCCCGACGTCTGAATGGCAGATGAAGAACTGGCTTCCGTTGGTGTTGGGCCCGGCGTTGGCCATCGCCACAGTGCCACGTGAGTAGTCGCCGTTTCCCTCGATCTCGTCACGGAACCTGTAACCGGGGCCTCCGCGTCCCGTCCCCGTCGGGTCCCCACCCTGGATCATGAAGTTCTCGATCACCCGGTGAAAGATCACGCCGTTGTAGAAGCCGTCGTTGGCCAAGAAGACGAAGTTGTTCACGGTCAGAGGGGAGCGTCCCGAATCGAGGTCGATGACGATCTCGCCGTGGTTGGTGTCGAGCGTCGCCACGTACGACTTGGAGGGGTCGATCGTCAGGTCGGGCGCAGAGTCATATTGCTTGGTCATTGTGTCTTTCTCTGTAGTCGTGTAGATGAGCGGATTTCCGCCGTATCCGGCGTGAGGAACCCCGGGTTCGCTAAATGGGGGATCAGCTGAAGTAGGCGGGTTGCTTGCCCTCGGCCCATTTGATCGAACAGCCCATGGAGGCGTGCTGATCGTCCGGGACCGCTTCCCCGGCGAGGATCGCGTCCATGGCGGCCCTCAACTCCTCGCCTGTGACAGGCACCTCGGAGTTGGGCCGTGACTCGTCCATTCGTCCTCGATACACGAGCTTGCGCTCGGGACCGAAGAGGAAGAAGTCGGGCGTGCACATCGCCGTGTAGGCGGCTGCCACTTCCTGTGTCTCGTCGAACAGATACGGGAACACGTAGCCCTGGGTCTCGGCCTCCTCCTTCATCTTCTCGGGGGAGTCTCCCGGTGAGACCTCGGGGTCGTTCGAGCAGATGGCGACGATACCGATGCCGGAGTCGGCGTAGTCCTTGCCGATCGCGGCGAGCTCGTGGCGCACGTGTTGCACATAGGGGCAGTGATTGCAGATGAACATCACGAGGACGCCGGTCTTGTCGCTGTAGTCGGTCAGCGCAACCGTCTTCCCCGTGACGACATCGGGCAGAGCGAAGTCGGGTGCTTCGGTGCCGAGGGCGAGCATTGTCGATGTAACAGCCATGGTTCCGAGTCTAAGGGGAGTCGAATCTTGCGATCACTTCGGCGAAAGCCTCGATGGAGCCTTCGAGGGCCACGTCGGGCAGTGCGACGATCGAGTGGTTGGCTCCGGCGTCGGCGAAGCGCGTGAACAAGGCCTCGAGATCGTCTGGCGTGCCACCGTGAAAGCGTCTCATATAGTCCTCTGCGGTCGTGTTCCGGTCACGGAGACGCTCCACTCGCTCCCGCAGTGCGGCTCGACTCGATGAGACGAGCGCGTTGGTGAGGTGGGTGACCTCGACCCCGCTCGGATCCCGATCGGCCTCGGCGCAGTGCCGTTCCAGAACCTCGACCTTTTGGCGGATACGGTCCGGGTCACCGAAGAGATTGCAGGCGTCGGCGTACCGGGCGACGAGCCTGAGCGTCTTCTGTTCCCCGCTCCCGCCGATCAGGATCGGGATCCGATCCTGGATGGGTCGTGGGTAGCAGATGAGCTCAGCGGCATCTATGTGCGCACCGTGAAACTCCGGTGAGCCCTTGCCCCAGAGCAGGGGGAGCATCTGGAGGGTCTCTTCGAGGATCTCGTATCGCTCGCCCACCGGAGGGAAATCGATTCCATAAGCCTGATGCTCCGATTCGTCCCAGGCAATGCCCAACCCACAGACGGCGCGACCGCCGGACAGGACGTCGAGGGTGGCGGTCATCTTTCCCAGGAGGACCGGGTTGCGATGGGTGACGGCCGAAACCAGCGCGCCGAGACGGATCGTGCTGGTGGCACCCGCGATGAAGCCGAGGGCGGTGTGAGCCTCGGGGATGTCTTCCCATGGCCGGCCCACGCCTCTGATCTGGCGGAAGTGATCCATGACCCAGATGTCGCGGAAGCCGGCTTCTTCCGCTCTCTTCGCGATCGAGGCGAGAGTCGGGCCCAGTTCGGCGCCCCAGTCGAATCGGGAGACGGTCAGCCCGAAGGTGTGACGTGGCGGGGAGGCTCTTTCGCCCGCCGATGGCTCCCTGGGCGAGGCAGCCACCGCCGGCGCCACCACGGCGACGGGTTGCTCGAGGTGGATCCCGTCGAACCCCTCGCCCCCCAGCTCATCCCTCGCCTTCTTGAAACGGGAGACCTGCTTGCGGAGAACGGTCTTCGGTATGGGGCGCTCCCGTTGCTCGTTTCGCTCCTCGCAGACAGCCGGGTCTGTGTCGAAGACGATGGCATGGGCCGGAATCCCAGAACCGTGGGCGAGGGCTATCCAGTGGGCACGGCTCTCGGGGTCCATCCCCAGCGTGTCGATCACCGTGGTCAGGCCGCGGCTCATTCGTTCCGTGACGATGCTGTCGAGGATGGCGAACGCCGCCGTGCCGGCTGCCTGGTCGTCCTCGCCGGCGCCCACCATGGCTCTCAGCGTGTCAGAAGACACCACCTCGTTGGGGGCGAAATGCCGACCCGCCCACGTCGACTTCCCAGATCCGCTGGGGCCTACCAGGACGACGAGGCTCGGCGCGGGCAGACGCAGTTCCATGATGTGTTTCTAGCCGAATGATCTGTAACCTTGCCCCGTGACCGATTCTCCTTCAGCACCTTTCGGACGTGTGGCCACGGCCATGGTCACACCCTTCGGCGACGATGGCTCGGTCGATCATCAGAAGATGTGGGATCTCTCCCGGCATCTTGCCGAGACCGGCTCTGACACCCTGGTCGTGTCCGGCACCACCGGTGAGTCGCCGACTCTCTCCGATGACGAGAAGGTCGCCGTGTTCAAGACGGTCATAGACGCCGTTGCCGACAAGAAGACCAAGGTCATCGCAGGCAGCGGGACCAATGACACCGCGCGTGTGGTCTATCTCACCGAGAAAGCTGGTGAGCTGGGCGCCGACGGTGTGCTCGTGGTCACCCCCTACTACAACAAGCCGACCCAGGGTGGTCTGGTTAGGCACTTCAACGTGTGCGCCGATGTCGGGTTGCCTGTGATGGTCTACAATATCCCCGGCAGGACCAACCGGCTCATCGAGATCGACACCCTGGCCGAGATCGCGGCACATCCCAACGTGGTAGCCACCAAGGACGCGGTCGAGGACCTCGACTTCACGTCCAAGACCGTGAACCGCATTCCCGGGCTCCCTGTCTACTCGGGTCAGGACTCTCTCACTCTCCCGATGATCTCGGTTGGCGCGGTTGGAGTCGTCTCGGTGGTATCCCATCTGGCGGGGCCGACCATCCAGGCGATGGTCAAGGCAGCCCTATCCGGAGACCTGGACGAAGCGAGACGTCTGCACCATCAGCTGTTGCCACTGTGCTTCGCCTGCTTTCTCGAGACCAACCCGTCGCCGGTCAAGGGTGCGCTCAGCCGATTCTGGGAGCCGGTGGGAGACGTGCGGTTGCCGTTGGTGGCAGCCAGCGAAGAGACGCTTGCCGAGGTGGAGAAGGCACTGGGGGCGATGTCGCCCTCGTGAGCATCTCAGTCACGTTCCTGGGGGGCCTGGGGGAGATAGGCCGCAACTGCGCCGCATTGGAGATCGA
>DASUUP010000088.1:0-3854 GCA_036373995.1 Acidimicrobiia bacterium | reverse complement strand
TCGGACGCAGCTCCTTCGACTCCGAGTGCAGGGCGTTGCGCTGAGCGCAACGCCCTGCTCGCGGGCACATCGAGCTAGCCCTCCTGGGCCAGCCCCGGGTAGGCGATGCCGGTGTTGGCGTGGCAGTCGTACCCGTGCGGGTTCTTGCCCAGGTACTGCTGGTGGTAGTCCTCGGCGAAGTAGTACTCCCCCAGCGGCTCGATCTCGGTCGTGATGTCGCCAAAGCCCTTCTCGGTGAGGACGGCCTGATAGACGTCTTTCGACCGCTTGGCCCGATCGAGCTGCCCGTCGGTCGTCGTGTAGATCGTCGACCTGTATTGGGTCCCCACGTCGTTGCCCTGTCGATAACCCTGTGTGGGGTCGTGGGTCTCCCAGAACACGCGCAGCAGTTCGTCGTATGAGACCTCGTCCGGGTCGTACACCACCTGAACCACTTCGGCATGACCCGTGCGGCCCGAGCAGACCTCCTCATACGTCGGATTGGGTGTCACCCCGCCGGCATAACCGGCCGACGTGGTGTAGACGCCGGGCATCCGCCAGAACCGGCGCTCCGCACCCCAAAAGCAGCCCATCCCGAACACGGCCACCTCGGTTCCGTCCGGGAACGGCCCCTGCAACGGGTTGGCATTGACGAAGTGGGCCGAGGGCACCTCGACGCTCTCGTCACGTCCCGGAAGTGCCTCATCGGACGTGGGCATCGGCTTCGCTCTTCTTTCAAACATCACAGTCCTCCTGAGGTTCATTGAACCCGTCACGGGGTCAAGACAGCCTCGAGCTCCATCTCGACGAACCATCTCGGATCCAGCAATCCAGCTACTACAACCATCGTCGACGCCGGTCGTATTTCCGAGAACACCTCGCCATGGGCCGCCCCGATGGCCTCGGCGTGTGCGGTGTCGGTGATGAACATCCTGGTCCTCACAACATCTTCGGCTCGGCCACCGGTCGCCGACAAGGCATCGAGCATGATCTCGAGGCAGCGGGCGGCCTGCTTCCCGGGGTCCGGGTCGACGAAGTCGTCCGGCCAGATCGGTGCGGTGCCGGCGACGATCACCCGATCTCCAACCCGGATGGCACGACTGAACCCGTATTCGGGTTCGAAAGGAGAACCTGAGGAGACGTTCTGACGGGTCACGGCTGCAACGCTAACCCCGTTACCCACTTCTCGGACAACCCGAGGATGGTTACCCTCACATACACCCCATGCGGTTCGCTCGCCTGTTCACGGCATTGCTCGCCATCTCCCTCTTGGCCTCCCTCGTTGCCTCGGGATGGCCCGTTGCTCGCGCCCAGTCGGCCGAGGATGCCGAAGAGAATGCTGAGCGTGCCGAACGGCAGGCCGAGACCGCATCGGGCCTCGTCGACGAAGCGGTCGCCAACCGGGATGCGCTGGAGCGACAGCTGGCCGATTCCATAACCCGCATGAACGAGCTCGCCGCCCGACTCTCCGAGGTCGGTTCCGACCTCGACCGGCTGGCATCGCAGGTCGGATATGCGGACATCGAGCTCGCCGGAATCCAGGCCGACATCGAGGACCAAGCGGTAGACGCCTACATGACCGTTGTGGCCTCCCCGAGCGCCTCTCTCGTCAGGACCTCGACCGTCGAGAAGGCGATGGTGGCCAGCTCGGTAGTCGAGGACGTCGTCGCCGACGGGCGAATCACCGTTGGCGAGCTGTTCGCCAAACGCCAGGATCTCGAGGCTCTCAAGGAGACCTACCTGGCCAGTCAAGCCGACTACCAGAGCCTCAAGAGCGAGGTCGATGCGGAGGTGGAGCGATACACGTCTCTCTACGAGGAAGCAGAGGCCGACGTCGCCGCTGCCATTCGCGACGCCGAGCAGGCAAGCCAGGCATATCTGGCCGCGCTCAGCGCAGTCGACCTCGCCAAAGCCAAGGAGGACGAGAGGAAGCGTCAGGAAGCGAGACAGGAGGGCCCTACCACCACGACCAGCACGGAGGCCACCACTCCCGTCACCAATCCCTCGACACCGACAACGACCGCTGCAACGACCTCGACGACCTCGGGAGGTGGGGGCGGCGGTCCCTGGAACCACCCGCCGGAGGTGGAACAGTGGCGGAGCCTGGCCCAGGTCTACTTCCCCTCCAATCGGGTCGAGGAGGCCCTCCGGATCATCGATTGCGAGTCCAACGGCGACCCCAACTCGGTGAACCCCTACTCGGGCGCATCCGGCTTGTTCCAGTTCCTCCCGTCCACGTGGGAGACCACCGCTCCCAAGGCAGGTTTCGGCGGCGCGAGCCCGTTCGACCCGGAGGCAAACATCGGCTCGGCGGCGTGGCTCGCCAACCGATATGACGCGCTCGGCTACTACTACTGGCACCCGTGGAACTGCAAACGAGCGCTCGACTGAGCGTGTCTTAGACTGCCGCCCGCAATGGTGTCGCCTGACCTAGCCCCGGGTCGTCAAATCGGCCTGATCCTCGTCGCTTTTGCCGTGACCATCCCTGGAGTGGTGCTGAAGCTGACGACGGAGCACCCGAATCCTCTGCTCGCCGCGGTCCTCTACGGAATCGCCATCGTTGGCGCCGCCTTCATGATCTCGTGGGCGGCCGAGATCATCCAGCTCGACGTGGGCGGGGGCCTGGCTCTCGCCATCCTGGCGCTGATCGCCGTCCTCCCCGAGTATGCGGTCGATTTCGTGCTGACGGCCCAGGCCGGCCGCGAGTTCGCCGAGACGGGTGCCGCCGACCGGTACGGGCCGCTGGCCCTGGCGAACATGACCGGGGCCAACCAGCTGCTCATCGGGTTCGGTTGGCCGCTCGTGATCATCCTGGGCACGTGGCGGGTGCGTCGCATGAACGCCACCCCGGCCGAGGCCGAGATGGCCACACCGAGCACCGTGAATCTGTCTCGTGCGCAATCGGTGGACATCGCCTACCTGGCCATCGCCTCGATCTACGGCATGACCCTGTTCCTCAAGGAAACGCTGTCTCCATTCGACGCGGTGGTGCTCGTGGGGATCTACGTGGCATACATGTGGCGTCTGTCGAAGGCAACCCCGGAAGAACCTCATCTGGTCGGACCAAGCGCCTATATCGCATCGATGCCGAAGACGAGGCGCCGGGTGATCAACTACACGTTGTTCATCCTCTCGGCGGCTGTGATCGTGACTGTTGCCGAGCCGTTCGCGGAGTCTCTGATCGAGCTGGGCGAGGAGATCGGGATCAGCGAGTTCCTCCTTCTCAAGTGGCTGGCTCCGTTCGCCTCCGAGGCCCCTGAGTTGCTGATCGCCAGCCTGTTCGCATGGCGTCTGGCAGCGCGTACCGGCATCGGCGCCCTCATCTCCTCGAAGGTCAACCAGTGGACTCTGCTCGTCGGCACACTTCCAATCGTGTTCATGATCTTCGCCGGCCAGATCCACGGTCTCCCTTTGAACGAGATACAGCGTGACGAGCTGTGGGTGACGGCAACACAGTCCGTGTTCGCCGTGGCCATCATCGCCAGTCGATCGATCAGCACGAAGGAGGCCTGGGCCATGTTCGGCCTGTTCCTGGTCCAGCTCGCGGAGTCCTGGCTGGCTGAGATCGGCGTCATCTCCGAGGACATATCCGCGGCTGCGCGCATCAGCGTCGGGGTGATGTTCCTGCTGGCTGCGGCATTCGTGCTGCGCCACGACTTCAGGGTGTTTGGACGTGCGCTCAGGGACGGATTCAAGGCGCCGTGGTCGGAGTTGGAGAGCGAGCCTGAGCATCCCGGGGCGATCACCTGAGTCGACCCCCTTCAAATCCGTCGATCCCCGACCGTATGTTCGTCATATGGGTGAAAGGAGAGACAGATGCCCAGATACTTCACACCGGCGGTGTTCGCTTTTCTCCGGGAGTTGGCGGAGAACAA
>DASUUP010000087.1:0-2758 GCA_036373995.1 Acidimicrobiia bacterium | reverse complement strand
GAGGTGAAGATCGTCGACGAGTTCACCGGCCGTGTCCTCGAGGGTCGGCGCTACTCGGAGGGCCTGCATCAGGCCATCGAGGCCAAGGAAGGCGTGGCGATCAAAGAGGAGAACCAGACCCTCGCCACCATCACTCTGCAGAACTACTTCCGGCTCTACGACAAGCTCGCCGGCATGACCGGTACCGCCGAGACCGAGGCCGCCGAGCTGGCCTCGATCTACAACCTCGAGGTGACGACCATCCCCACCAACGAGCCCATCGCCCGCCTCGACGAGGGCGACCTCGTGTACAAGACGGAGGCCGGCAAGTTCGACGCCCTGATCCGGGATGTGAAGGAGCGAAACGAGCGGGGGCAACCGGTGCTCATGGGCACCGTGTCCATCGAGAAGTCAGAGCTCCTCTCCAGAGCCCTCGACAAAGTCGGGGTCAAGCACGAGGTGCTCAACGCCAAGCATCATGCCCGTGAGGCAGAGATCATCGCCCAGGCCGGCAGACCCGGCGCAGTAACCGTCGCCACCAACATGGCCGGTCGCGGTGTCGACATCAGACTCGGCGGTAACCCCGAGGAGATGGCCAAGGTCGAGCTGAAGAAGCGGGGCGTCGACCCGTCAGACCCCTCGTACGACGAGTTGGAGAAGAAGCTCACCGAGGAGTTCGCCACTCAGATCGAGCCCGACAAGAAGGCGGTTCTCGACGCCGGTGGCCTCTATGTGGTCGGCACGGAGCGGCACGAGTCGCGCCGCATCGACAATCAGCTCCGAGGACGTTCCGGTCGCCAGGGCGACCCGGGAGAGAGCCGCTTCTACCTCTCGTTGGAGGACGATCTCATGCGCCGCTTCCAGGGGGAGTGGGTGTCCAGCATCATGGAACGGCTCCGCATGCCCGAGGACCAGCCGATCGAGGCCAGGATGGTCAGCAAGTCGATCGAGCGAGCTCAGCGACAAGTCGAGTCACAGAACTTCGAGATCAGGAAGAACGTCCTGAAGTACGACGAGGTGATGAATACCCAGCGGGAGAACATCTACGCCTGGCGCAAGTCGATCCTCGAGGGAACCGCATCTGAGGATTTGATCGACGACTGGATCGAGGATGCCCTGGCTGACATCGTCGAGTCCCATTTCGAGGGTCTACCCAAGAGCGATTGGGACTGGGATGCCCTGAAGCTCGAGCTGACTCAGATCTACCCAACCAAGGTCGACGCGTCCAAGTTCTCAGCCAGCTTTGACGTGGAGGACGTCGTCGACTTCGTCGTCGACGAGGCGCTCGCCCGCTACCAGGAACGTGAAGAGGAGTTGGGCAAGGACATTCTCGAGAAGGTCGAGAAGTCCGTGATGCTCTCGGTCATCGACAACAAGTGGCGTGAGCACTTGTCGGAGATGGACTACCTGCGAGCCGGAATCGGTCTCCGTGCCATGGGTCAGCGCGATCCGCTCTCGGAGTATCAGCGTGAGGGATACGACATGTTCATCAACACCGTCGAATCGGTGAAACATGATGCTGTCCGCTACCTGTTCAACGTCGAAGTGGCTCAGCCCAAGGCCCAACCCCAACGGGTGGAGGCCAATCCCACCGGCGGTAAGGGCCCCAGCAAGCCGGCCACGTCCGACAAGGTGGGTCGCAACGATCCCTGCCCCTGTGGCAGCGGCAAGAAGTACAAGAAGTGCCACGGGGCGGTGGCCTGACACGCGAGGCCTCAAAATCGGCAACCCAGGGTCCGAGGCACCGTCCAGCGGGCTCACAGCCCTGGATTCGCAGTAACGGGTCTCGCAATCGCAGTCCTCTGTCATATGCTGGACACCTTGGAGATAAACGACCCCAAAGCATTCGCCGCCGACCTGCGCAGGAGACTCGAGGAGGCTCGCGGCTTTCTCGATCTCGAAGGCAAGGCCCCCGAACTCGATGAGCTGCGGGAGAAGGCGTCCTCACCAGACCTCTGGGACGACCCGGACGAGGCGCGAATCGTGAGCCAACGACTCTCCCGATACGAGGCCCTCTTCGACAAGGTGGACGGTCTCGGCGGGCAGATCGAAGACGCCGAGGTTCTGTTGGAACTGTCTGAGGAAGCCAACGACGCCGAATCGCGTGCCGAGGCCGTAGAGCTCTTGAAGGGAGCGTCGGGCTCACTGGACGATCTCGAGCTCGAGTCGCTGTTCTTCGACGAGTACGACGAGGCCGACGCGATTCTCAGCGTCCATGCCGGAGCCGGGGGTGTGGACGCCCAGGACTGGGCTGAGATGATCGCCAGGATGTATCAGCGCTTCCTCAGTGACGCAGGCTTCGCCGTCACCGTGGAAGAAGCCACCGACGGAGACGAGGCGGGGATCAAGTCGATAACCATGACGGTCAAGGGGGATCGTGCATACGGGACCCTCGAGTCGGAGCGTGGTGTGCATCGGCTGGTCCGGATCAGCCCTTTCGATGCCAACTCCCGCAGGCACACGAGCTTCGCCGGGGTCGATGTCGTTCCCGACCTGGGCGACCAGGCCGACGTCGAGATCAACGAAGAGGAGCTGCGGATAGACACCTACCGCTCGCAGGGTGCCGGCGGCCAGCACGTCAACACGACAGACTCCGCGGTGCGGATCACCCACTTGCCCTCCGGGATCGTGGTTCAGTGCCAGAACGAGCGGAGCCAGCTCCAGAACAAGGCCCGCGCCATGGCGATGCTCAAAGCGCGTCTGGCAGAGCAAGCCCGGTTGGAACGAGCAGAGCACCTCGCCGAGATCAGGGGAGAGAAAGGCGAGGCGGCCTGGGGAC
>DASUUP010000086.1:0-2670 GCA_036373995.1 Acidimicrobiia bacterium | reverse complement strand
TGGCGGTGGCGTCGTACCGCCCGACCTCTTGGGCAGGTTGCTTCGCCACCTCGTGGATCGTCGTCGCTCCCTGGTTGCTCCACCCGGGTTCGCCGATCTGACACCGCGGGAGAAGGAGGTGTTCAGATTGGCAGCTCGGGGAGCCCGCAAAGAGGAGATAGGAGAGACTTTGTTCATAAGTCCGGCCACGGCTCGCACTCACCTGCAGAGGGTCTATGAGAAACTGGGCATCCACTCCCAATCCGAATTGATCGCCTTGGCCTCCCCGACCACCGACCCGATCGCAGAGGAGATGAATTGACCATGCACCCGATGAGACACGGAGAGGTCGTTCAGACCGAGGGTTCCCAAGGGTGGACCATCTACGAGCCGTCGACCGACTCGTTGCACGTGCTCAACGCAAGCGCCAAAGCTATCTGGGAGTTGTGTGACGGATCCACCAGCCCCTCAGAGATAGCACTAGCGATTTCAGAGTTGACCGGTGTCTCCGTTGCCGAGGCAAAGAAAGACGTCGCAGCGACCCTGGAGTCGCTGCGACGTATCAGTCTCGTATCGCCCGATCAGACGGTGCAGTAGCTGTGCGGCTGCCCATCGGCGATCAGGTCATACGCCTGACATGGATCATCGGTGGAAGCCTCAGACCCCGCCTTGAGAAGGACCTCGAGAATCGTGCAATTGGCGAAGCTTGGATCAACCGTAATAGTGACGCAAGCTCCGCTCGGTGTGCCAACGCTTATTCCAGCTGGCAGGTTGGCCGCATTGCTGCCCTCGAGTGACATTTCACAGTCTGGTGTTGCGCCCGCCTGCTGCTGGCCATTCTCGAACTTGGTATGGAACTCACCATCACCACAATCCCAATGGATGACCAGGTAGGAGATGTCCTTGCCCGTGGGGCTTGCCGTCTGTGCGAATGCCCGACCCATGCCCAACGTCTGTACGACTGGCGTGGTCCAGACCACTGCGCCACCGAGGACCGCTCCTCTGCGCAACAGATCTCGTCTAGTTATACCCTGGCTCTCTTCGCCCACAATGCCTCCAATGATGCATACTCCCAAGGCGCGGGCTTTCCGCGCCCCACTTATGTGACTACTCTAAGTGCCCGACGACCACTCGTCTGTACGACGATGGTCGTATTTGCGGCAACAGCGACCAGGGGGCGGAATTGATGGATGACAATAGGGTGGGGCCACCTGTCCCACAGATCCTCGAAACCGACATCGACGGGGACATCAGCCTCTACAACCCATCCACCGAGCAGGTCACCGTGCTCAATGGGACGGCCTCTGACGTCTGGCTCCTCTGTGACGGCGAGCACACGTGCGAGGAGATCAAGGGACTCCTCGCCTCGAGCTACCAGGTCGACACTGCAGAGATCTCTGATGACGTCGAGAGAGCCATTGACCTCTTCCGGGAATCCGGTCTTCTCACCTGATGCAGATCCGGAAGAGACCTGGCTGACGACACAATCTCGGTGACCAGGTCTGGGTCACGGACCGGAGGCACGAGCTTCTGGGCACAACTTTTCGAGTTCTGACGCAGGACCGTTCGATCGCGGACGAGTTGGAACGAGCCATGTCGGGCTTCGCAAAGACCGATCGGGCCTCTCGTGCCCACAACATGGTCCAAATCACCGGAACCGACGGTGCATATACCGTATATCGCGACTGCAGGCGGCTGGCTTCCGGCTCCCCGGTCCCAGATCTCATGGCATCCGCAATAGCGAGCCTCAACTTCGCCGCGATCGACCAATGCAGACTCTTCGCCGTTCATAGCGGTGTGGTCGCAAACGGAGATCGGATTCTCGCCCTGCCAGCCCTGTCAGGACACGGAAAGACGACACTCACGGCTGCCCTCGTGAGAGAAGGGTTCGAGTATCTGTCCGACGAGGCTCTCGTCTTCGAGGACGGCGGCACTGTCATCCCGTATCCGAAGCCGTTCGCTCTCTCCGAGTGGAGTGCCGACCTGCTCGGAGTCCCAGTCCAGGGCGAGGAGACCCTCGCTACCGCCTCCGACCTGGACGGCAAGGTCGGGAAAGGCGGCCGGCTCACCGACCTCATCCTCTCTGAGTACGGGCACGAGGATGTCACGCTCGAGCCCCTGCCCAGATCCCGGGCTGTCGCCGCGCTGATCGAGTACTCGTTCAACCATTACAAGGATCCTGCACGCGCCTTTCGTATCTCCACCGAAGTGGCGCGCGACCTGAACGTGTGGCGTCTCGAATACGACAACCCCATCGAGGCTGCTGAACTGTTGGCAGTTTCGCTCCCCAAGGTCTAGTGGATCCTCGACCGTCGATTGGCGAATCCCTCGCTCTCAAAGATGATGAGGAGCACGGCGAGAGCCACGATATTCGATAGGCGTACCACCACGGAGGCTACGACACCAGACGCCGGGGAGTACTCGAAGAGCACTGCTAACGCAGCGACTCCGAGCTCCTGGATACCAAGATTCGCAGGCGTGATCGAAGCGACGTTTCCGAGGTTCACGAAAGCGAGGAGGGCGATCCCGGTTGTCCATTCCACCCCCTCGCCGGCCAAGGCAAATGCGATGGTCATGCCGATTCCACCAGTCACCAGACCCACCAGGACAAACCCCAGAAAGGATGCGATGACTCTCGGATTCCGCGCAGTCGAGCCCGCGAGATCAAGAGCTTCACCAGCGAGTTGGACC
>DASUUP010000085.1:0-4434 GCA_036373995.1 Acidimicrobiia bacterium | reverse complement strand
CCCGGTCTGGGTGAGGTTGGCCCAGCCTCCAACTACGCCAGCCTGCCCGAACTGGCCAAGTGGCTGCTGTCGAGCCTGATGATCGTCGGCCGTCTGGAAATCTTCCCGGTCCTGGTCCTGTTCACCAAAGACCTCTGGAGACGCTGAAGCCGCGAGCCCGGCAACACATGATGCCTGGCGCCGACGCTTAGATGGGTGAGAATGGGTGGTCGGAGTGCACAGTGTTGCGTTTTCCGCAACGAGGTGCACGCGGGCTCCGTGGTTGAGGGGCCTCATCTACATCACAGGGGTTCTCGAATTGCCTCACTCTTCTTCGAGCGCGTCGGGTGTGAACTCGAAGGCGATGTCCCCGATCCGGACCTCGTCGCCGGCCACGGCCCCCGCCTCGGCCAGTGCGTCATCCACACCCAGGCGGGCGAGCCGCTTGGCAGCCATGTCGGCGGCCTCCAGCATCGTCAGATCGGCGAAAGCCACCGCCCGCTCCACTGACTGTCCCTCGACTCTCCACGCGTCGTCCTCCCGGCTGACGGAGAAGGTGGGCCCAAGCGGTCTGTGCAGGATGTAGCCGCGACGCTCCGGCGCCGATCGTTGCGCTTCGTCGACGAGGTCGCCGATGGCGTGAAGGGCATCTCGCAGGCCATCGCCGGTCAGCGCGGAGACCGGCAGGGCATCTAGAGCCTCTGCTTGGGCTCGAGAGCCTTCCAGGTCGCTCTTGTTCATCAGAACGATGTGAGGTCGGCTAGCCAGCTCCGGGGAATAGTCGGCGATCTCACGCCGGAGGATGTCGAGTTGCTCGTCGGGTGGGTCGGTTTGGGTCTCGGCCGGATCGAGCAGCATCACCAACACTCTCGATCTCTCCGTGTGACGCAGGAACTCGTGGCCGAGGCCTCTACCCTCGGCGGCTCCCTCGATGAGACCCGGGATGTCGGCGAGCACGAACTCCCTCCCGTCGAAACTGACTACTCCGAGATTGGGCTCGAGTGTGGTGAACGGGTAGTCGGCGATCTTCGGCTTAGCCGCCGAGACTCTCGATATGAACGTCGACTTCCCCGCGTTGGGGAAGCCGATCAGAGCGGCGTCGGCGAGGAGTTTCATCTCGAGCGTGAACCATGCCTGGCCTCCGTATTCGCCCTGTTCGGCGATTGCCGGAGCACGATTCGAAGGACTGACGAACGCGGCGTTCCCGAGCCCGCCTCGGCCACCCTCGACGGCTGTCACTTCCTGTCCGTCGGCCACGAGGTCGGCGATCATCGTCCCGTCTTCGTCATACACCACAGTGCCCAGGGGAACTTGCAGAACCAGGTCCTCACCGGCCTTCCCATGACGCATATCGCCCTCGCCGTGTGTCCCGTTGCCGGCGGCGTGATGGGGATTGCGCTGGTAACGAAGAAGGGTGGCGACCGACGGGTCGGCTCTGAGGATCACCGAGCCACCCGGACCGCCATTTCCTCCGGTCGGCCTGCCCTTCGGGCGTCCCTTCGCCCTCTCGAACGAAGCAACCCCCGCACCGCCATTGCCGGCGCGGAGGTTGACTCGGACCCGGTCAACGAACACGACCGGAGAAGCTAACGGTGGGGCTACTCGCCTATGACTGAGACGAGCCGCCGGTTGTGGCGCACGGCGTACTTGACCGTCCCGGGCGCCGTGGCAAACAGAGTGTCGTCGCCACCGCGCGAGACGTTCTCGCCCGGATGGATACGAGTGCCACGTTGCCGCACCAGGATGGCCCCGGCGTTGACGAACTCGCCATCGAACACCTTGGGACCAAGACGCTGTGCTGCTGAGTCGCGGCCGTTCTTCGAGGAACCGCCGGCCTTTGTCTTGGACATCTCTACTCCTCTTCCGAGGCTGCCTTCTCGTCCTTCTTGGCGGCAGCCTTCTTCTTGGCACTGGCCGGGAGCTTGATCCCGGTGATCTCGATGCGGGTGTACTTCTGGCGGTGACCCTGACGACGACGGTAACCCGTCTTGTTCTTGTACTTGAAGATGTCGATCTTGTCTCCGGCGGACTCGCCCAGGACCTTGGCCGTCACCGACGCCTTGGTTAGAGCCGAGCGATCGGATACCGCGTTGCCGTCGTCGTCGACGACGAGCAGCGGCTCGAACGTCAGCTTGGTGTCGTCGGACTTGACGCGTTCGATGTCGATCACGTCGCCCTTCTTCACCTTTGCTTGTTTGCCACCGGCGCGGATGATGGCGTACATGAGAAACCTCTCTGGAAAAGGGGGAGAACCCGCCTGAAATGGTAACCAATCCCCGACGTTGGGCCAAAGCCTCTTGGAGCCGTCAGGCCTCGATCTCGGCCGCAGCCACCTCAGCCGGGGTCGGAGTGGAGCTGAACGACTCTTCGATGATCACGCCTCGGCCGGCGCAGTGCTCACACTTGTGGGAGAACTGCTCCAAAAGGCCGGCGGACACGTTCTTGCGGGTCATCTCGACCAGCCCGAGGTGGGAGACCTCAAAGACCTGAGTGCGGGTCTTGTCCTTCGCCAGGGTCTCTTTGAGACGTCTCAAGACCTTTTGCTGGTTCTCCGTGGTCTCCATGTCGATGAAGTCGATGACGATGATCCCGCCGATGTCACGCAGACGCAGTTGGCGACCGATCTCCTCAGCGGCTTCGAGATTGTTCTGGAGCACCGTCTCCTCGAGCGTGCTGGATCCCACGAACTTGCCGGTGTTGACGTCGATGACGGTCAATGCCTCGGTGCGGTCGATGACGAGGTGGCCCCCGGAAGGTAGGAAGACCTTTCGATCCAGAGCCTTCTTCAGCTGGTCATCGACGTGATAGCGGTCGAAGAGTGGGATCTCATCCCCATAGAGGTGGACCTTGCTGACGAGATCGGGCGCCGTCGACTGCAGGTAGCCGATCACCGTGTCGTATGACATCCTGTCATCGATCATCAGCTTCCGGAAGTCTGCAGTGAAGTGCTCACGGATGACCTTGATCAGGAGCTCCGGCTCACGATGGATCAGGCTGGGCGCCTGACCCTTGCCCGCTTCTTCTTTGATGGACTCCCATTGTTTGGTGAGACGAGAGATGTCTGCGGCCAACTCCTCGGCTGAGGCATGGAGTGCCGCGGTCCGGACGATCACGCCGTAACCCTTCGGCCTGACCTGGTTGATCACGTCACGCAAGCGGTTGCGGTCGGCATCGGGCAAACGACGGCTGATCCCAACGCTGTCTGAGTCGGGCACGAGCACCAGATAGCGACCTGGTAGCGAAGGCATCCCGGTGAGCCGGGCCCCCTTGGCTCCCATGGCGTCTTTGGTGACCTGGACCAGGACCTTGTCGCCCTCCTTGAGGACGTCCTCTATACGCTTCCCGTTCCTTCCGCCGTTGCGACGGCTACCGGGTGAGACGTCGGACGCGTAGAGCACGCCGTTCTTCGACGCGCCGAAATCGAGAAACGCCGCCTCCATTCCGGGCAGGACGTTGCGAGCGATGGCCAGGTAGATGTTTCCTGCCACCGAGTTGGAGTCGTCCTTGGCCACGTAATGCTCTACGAGCACCGGGCCTTCGAGGATGACGATCTGAGTCTGCGAGCTGTTTGCGCTGACCAGCATCTGTTTCCGCGCCGATTCCGCCGGGACGATGATCTCCTCGTCAGTTGCACGGCGCGACCTCGTGCGTGACGTGGAGAGGCCGGTGGCCGGGGACTTGGAGGGCGAGGACTTCTTGTTGTTGCGTTTCTTGGTCTTCTTATGGCGGCGATCGTCACGATCGGGCTTGCTCGGGGCTGGCGCCTCGACCCGGCGCACCTCGACCTTCTTGCCCTTGACGCGAACCGTCTTGTGCTCTTCGACCGTTCCTCCCGCAGACGATTTGCGGACGATCTCTGGGCCCTTCCGTCGGAATAGAGCCATTTGTTTTCACTCCTCTGAATTTGTATGTGGCCGATCACCCATACCTGGCGGGGAACGACGCGAAAAGAGTCGAAGTGGTGGCGCCGAGGCGATAGAACTCGAGACGCCTCCCGACGTCTAAAGGCTAACAGAAGCTCCCGCGGATACGGGCATCCGAACCCTAACCCGGGGTTGCTGGCGCCGTACCCGGTTCGAATCCGCTCATCTTCGTCGCCTGCGTTGAGTGGAGCGCGTAGACCGGGCTCGCGCTTAGGCTCTCCGGCTGTGTACCGGCGGAGCAACGAGGGATGGGTCGAGGTCATCTGTGGCCCGATGTTCAGCGGCAAGAGCGAAGAGCTGATAAGGAGGGTCACCCGCTCCAAGATCGCCCGGGTTCCCGTTCAGGTATTCAAACCTCGGCTGGACAATCGATATGCAGCCACCGAGGTGGTGTCCCATTCGGAGTGGAAGGTGGAGGCGAGCCCGGTCTCCAACTCGACCGATCTTCTGAGGGCCGTGTCGGACCAGACACGTGTGATCGGGATCGACGAAGGCCAGTTCTTCGACGACGGGCTGGTGGAGGTGGTCGACA
>DASUUP010000084.1:0-3427 GCA_036373995.1 Acidimicrobiia bacterium | reverse complement strand
AGCCAGGCCCGGACGCAAACTGGAGGTTAATATCGCAGCTGAGCGGCTGGAACGCATCGTTCAGCGAGCCGGGCGTCAGCTGTCGTTGGGAGCGACTGCGAGCGCCGCTCTACTAGGAGCAACCCGACTCGCCAGCACCGGTGGTGTATCCCGGTCTCTTCCTATTGCGCTCGGAACCATCGGAAGTGCTCTGGCGATCCGGCTGTTCGTGGAACTGAACAGCTCCGATAAATCGGGGCGATGAGAACTGAGAAGAACAGGTATCGGGGGTCGACATCCACGGGTGTGCGTCCGGACCAACAGGCTCGGGTGGTGATTGGTGTCCCGAAAGCAGGGCTTTCCGAACAGCCTCACGTGCTCTAATGACTCCAAGCAGTTCGCTCTGAGAGGATGCAAACCGATCTGCAAACGCACGCGGTGGCAGCAACGCCGAGGACATGATCAGTGTCTACAGGTCGAGTGGGACAGCCTCGAACCCGCTCATGGTCAGCGGCAACGCGTTCAGGGATGGAGGTCCCAGCTCATCGGGCTCAGGCATCATGGTCGGTGACAATGGCGGAGCCCACATAGTGGTCCGTGAGAACACTCTTTTCGATCCGGGCCAAGTCGGCATCGGCGTGCCGGGGGGTACCGGTATCAAGGTGCTCGGGAACTCCGTCTTCTCCAACTCGCATGCCTGGTCCAACGTAGGTATCTACGTCTGGAACCAGTCTGGCGGAAGCTGTGGCGACATCGAGGTGCGAGGCAATAGCGTTGAGTGGTACTCGGCAGACGGATCTCCGAATCCCTCCTGGGACGGCGGGAATTGTGGGACCGTCAGTGGTTGGGAGGACAACGACTGGAGCGCTTCGCTCGGTTGAGTAACGCCATTAACGCCTGCTGGCGCTGCGACGCAGGTAAGCACTCCGGTTAGTGTGGCTTCTGAAGTGGTCGACGATCCAAACCAGCAGCAGACTCAGCAGCACTGCGACCCCGGTGAGAACCCACCATTCGAGGTCAAAACCGAAAACGCCGCTCTGACCGTCCCCTGTCGAGGGTGGGGTCGGCCCCATCTCACGGCTGAGAGCGTCACCTCCTGGGGGGTCGTCGAAATCCGAGCCCGCCAGGACATCATCGGACCGCTCGGTCGTGGTCGTGTGGCGGAAGGGGTCGTAATCGTCGTCGGCCTGGGTCGTGGATGGCGGTGGTGTGTCCGCCGACGAGTCGGGGCTCGTGTCTGGTTGTGTGGTTGTGCTGGGGAAGGTAGTGCTGGGGAAGGTAGTGCTGGGTTCGACTGTCGGAGTCACCGCCGACTCATTGATCGTCGGCTGATCGGTCGTAGTCGTAGACCTGGTTGAGGTCGTCGTCGGTCTTGCGGTGGTGGTGCTCGTAGGTGTAGTCGAGGTCGTTGTCGGCTGTGTGGTGGTTGTCGTGGGGGCTCGCGTGGTGGTGGTGCTGGGCTGGGTCGTGGTTGTCGACGTGGACGTCGATGCCACTACCTCGACTGGAGCAGAGGCGCAAAGTCGCTGGCCCTCAGTCAGCTTCTGACAAGCATGGATCGAGTGGCCGCCCGGCTCGACGTCTTCAGGCATCGTCACGTTGGCGTTGAAGCCGCCCAACGGCCCAGGCGAAGCTGTACCGAGGTTGGTGCACATCTCCGAGTCGAGACAGAGCCGGATCTCGCCTTCCGGCAAGAATCCGCTTCCTCGAACCGCGACGGTTTCCCCAGGGCCGACAGACGCGGGCTCTGCCGACAAAATCGCTTCGGTGGCAGCACGACCGGTGAGGGCGATAGTGCCAACGAGCACCACGACCATGGTGAATAGGAACGCCAATCTGGCCAGCGCCGGCCTTGTCGGCGTTGTACCGGACATGTGGTCTCGCACTTCGGTCCTCTTTGGAAACTGTGTCATCCGACAATTCCCACGCCGGCGCACGGTCAAACGCCAAGGGAACTCGGCGGCGCTGTCCCGCAACTCCATGGGTATGCGTTTCCCCCTTTGGGTAAGGCCGAGATATGGCGAGGGATCATCGAGAGGGATTGGATGAGCATCGAGCGCCGTTGAGAGAGACGGCATGCGTTCGTCCGGACGGGACTGCTACCGCCCGGCCCGGTGATTCGTCTCTGCATCTGGGGATGTACGTGCACGATCTGAACGACCGGGGAATCGCCAGAGTGGTGCGTCAGATGTCGGCGGCACTCGCCGAAGACGGTGTGGATGTGGCGATCGTCTGCGTCTCAGAAGACGGCGAACCATCTCAGCTGGATTCGGTTCCGGTGATCGAGCTTGGTCGTAGAGGGGGCAAGCTCGGCGTCGTGTATAGGTTCGCCACGTCGATGTCGCAACAGGAATTCGACGTGGTCATGGCCCATGGCGAGGGCCCTTGTCGCGATGTCGTGCTGGCGCGCATGATCAGTTCCCGTAAGCCCCGATTGGTCCTGTTGTCCCACATCCACCGCGGGACCCATGGCTTGAACATGAAGTGGCTCCGGGACGCCCTTGCCAAATGGCTCTACCCGCGAGCCGACGTGGTTGCCGGCGTCTCGCCGGATGTCGTGGCAGACCTGATCGACCTGGTCCCCACATGGGGGGGCAAGACCGTGGTGCTACCCAACCCTGTCCAGGTGTTTCCAGACGATCAAACGGTGCCAGACCATCCCTGGTTCGCCGACGAGGCCCTTCACGTCGTCGTGTCCGTCGGGCACATGAATCCGAGAAAGGGACATGACATCGGGTTGCGCGCCTTTCGTGAAGTTCATCGACACGATCCAGATGCACGCTTCATTCTCCTCGGCGACGCTGATGATGAGGCGTACATGGAGGAGCTTCACGGCTATGTGGCAGAGAACGACCTCCGGAGTGCGGTCACGCTTCTCCATGAAGTCAGTGATGTGAACCCGTACTTGGCGGCTGCAGATGTGTTCATGCATGCGGCTCGCTCGGAAGCGTTTGGCCTCGTCATTCTGGAAGCGATGTCAGCCGGAACGCCGGTGGTGGCCACCGACTCCCCCGGTGGCGGGGCGTCATGGATACTCGGTGGCAGTGCCTACGGCAGGTTGGTCCCCGCGGGGGACGCGGATGCGCTGGCCAGAAATGTCATTGAGCTCCTCGAATCTCCAGACGAGCGGCAACGCCTGTCGCGAGTCGGTCTGAACGGTGCCGGGACTTCTCGGAGAAGTCTGTGGTCCACCATTACCTGAACACCATCGAGCCATCTCCAGGGACCAGCCCGAGATAGACGATCACTCCGGCACCCAGCAACCACGGCCACGCCCTGGCCAAGGCAAACCCATGAATCCAGGCTCTCTCTACGTTGCCCACCGATCCTGACCCCGTGACCGCGGTGAGGGGATCTTCATGTCTTGGCGACGCTGGGCCCAGGCGACCGCCCGAGAATCAAGGGTGGACCCCACCGAAGAAACGGCTCCATCGTGCCGGACTGGCAA
>DASUUP010000083.1:0-4023 GCA_036373995.1 Acidimicrobiia bacterium | reverse complement strand
AACAAGTCGACCACGTGGTGACAGGTGGCCTCTCCCTGGCTGCGCAGATCGAGAATGGAGGCAATCTCTGTCAAGGTCAGCCCGGTGGCCTGAGCGTCCCGAATGAACTCGAGCCGGTCGACAGCGTCTTCCGAGTAGTCCCGATAGTCGTTGACGTCCCGATACGGCTCAGGGAGAAGCCCGATCTCTTCGTAATAGCGGATGGTCTTCGTCGTTGTCCCGGTCCGCTGAGCTAGCTCTCCGATTCTCATGACTCACACTCTACCCCTCTTGACCTTCCAGTCGACTGGAAGGTGTACGTTGGTAACAAAGAAGGATTGAAAGTCCAAGGGACACGTGACCCTGAGGAGATGTCGTGAAGACCGCGTACGGATTGAAGACCGGGACGAGACTCGGCATGGCCGGCCGAAGCCAACAGGCGCGAGCTCATGATCGGCGAGGGTTTGGGATCCTCACCGAGATCGAAGCAGCCGCCACCGACGACACGCGCCGGCGTTTGGCGCGAGTGATCGATGCGATGCGAAGGGAGGATCCCGATGCGTGACCCGGTGTGTGGCATGACAGTCGGTCCTGATGCGGCCACCGTCGAAGGCTATCCCGAGTTCGGTTTCTGTTCGGAGCACTGCCGCCGGAATTTCGTCGCCGACCCCGAGCAGTATCTCCATGAGAACGACGACCACGATTCATCAGAGGTCGCCGCGCGGAAACCGAGGCATCCAGTCACGACTCCCACCAAGGTCGACTCAGTCCATCTTGCGGTGCAGGGAATGACTTGCGCCTCCTGTGTGCGGACGGTGGAGTCGGCACTCAATCAGGTGCCGGGGGTGGTGGACGCTCGGGTGAACATCGCCACCGAGGAAGCCACCGTGGACGTTGACCGGTCGGTTGCAACCGACGATCTGGTGGCGGCGGTGCACTCGGCTGGCTATTCCGCAAGCCTCGTCGTGGACGATTCCCAAGGTGATGCCGAGCATGAGAGGAGACAGCGTTTGTACCGGAGTCTGCTCCGCAAGTTCTGGTTCGCCGCCATCGTCTCTCTCCCGGTGATCTACTTCTCCTACCCGGAGATCTTCCCCGGAGTGCCCGAGAAGGGTTCGACCGGGCTGAACCTGATCTGGGGAGCGATGGCTTTGGCCTCACTCGCGGTAATGGCTTATTCCGGTTCGCAGTTCTTCACCGGGGCTTGGGCTGCGTTCAAGCACCGCTCCGCGAACATGAACACACTGATCGCCATCGGCATCGCCGCCGCCTGGCTCTACTCCACAGTGGCATTGCTGTTTCCCGGGTTCTTCCCCGAGGAGCGACTGCGCGACGTCTTCTTCGACGTGACCACAGTCGTCACGGCCTTGGTGGTGTTGGGATCGGCGTTGGAGATCCGGGCCCGGGCCCGCACCTCGGACGCGTTGAAGAAGTTGATCGGTCTCCAGGCCAAGACGGCCCGGGTGCTCCGTGACGGAGCAGAAGTGGAAATACCGGTCGAGGACGTGGCCGTCGACGACGTCGTGGTGGTCCGGCCCGGAGAGAAGATTCCCGTCGATGGGGTAGTCGTCTCCGGTGTGTCGGCGGTAGACGAGTCGATGGTCACCGGCGAGCCGATCCCCTCTGAGAAAACCGAAGGCGACACGGTGATCGGAGCCACCATCAACAAGACCGGTTCCTTCCGGTTCCGGGCCACCCGAGTGGGACGGGACACCATGCTCTCCCAGATCATCCAGATGGTCCGCGACGCCCAAGGATCGAAAGCACCGATCCAGCGGACAGTGGACAAGGTGGCCGGCTATTTCGTCCCGGCGGTGATGATCGTGGGGATCCTGACCTTCATGGCCTGGTTCACCTTCGGTCCTGCTCCCGCACTGGTCTATGCGGTGATCACCGCGGTGACTGTGTTAGTGATCGCCTGCCCGTGCGCCCTGGGCCTGGCCACACCCACCTCGCTGATGGTGGGGATCGGGAAGGGCGCCGAGAACGGGATCCTGATCAAGTCGGGCGACGCCCTGGAGACCGCCCATCGGGTCGATACCGTGGTGTTGGACAAGACCGGCACCATCACCAGGGGCGAGCCGGCCCTCACCGACGTGGTCGTGTTCAACGCCTTCGACGAGGACCAGGTCCTGGCTTTCGCCGCCTCAGCAGAATCCGGTTCGGAGCACCCGTTGGGTGAGGCGATCGTCGCCGGCGCTCGGTCTCGGAACGTCGAGTTGGTCGAGGCCGCCGACTTCGCTGCGGTTCCTGGCCATGGCATCGAGGCCAAGGTTGATGGTCGGCATGTGGTGTTGGGCAATCTCAAGTTCATGGCCGACCGCGGCGTCGCCGCCGGCCCCTCGGAGGAGACGCTGGAGCGTCTCGCCGACGAGGGCAAGACCGCTGTGGCGGTCGGTGTCGACGGGGAGTTGGCCGGTGTCATCGCCGTGGCCGACACGGTCAAGGAAGACTCCGTGGCAGCAATACGCCGGCTCCACGACCTTGGTCTCGAGGTGGTGATGATCACCGGTGACAACCAGCGCACCGCCGCCGCCATCGCCCGTCAGGTCGGTGTCGACCGGGTGTTGGCCGAGGTACTCCCCGAGGACAAGGCCACGCAGGTCAAACTGCTCCAGGCCGAAGGCAAGACGGTGGCCATGGTCGGCGATGGGATCAACGATGCCCCCGCCCTAGCCCAAGCCGACGTGGGCATGGCCATGGGCACAGGCACCGATGTAGCCATGGAGTCCGGAGACGTCACCCTGGTCAAGGGAAGCCTGACCGGGATCGCCACTGCCATCGAGCTTTCCAAGGCCACCATCCGCAATGTCCACCAGAACCTCGTAGGCGCCTTCGCCTACAACACGCTGGGCATCCCCATTGCCGCCGGGGTCCTCTACCCGTTCTTCGGGATCCTGTTGAGCCCCCTTCTGGCCGGCGCAGCGATGGCGTTCTCCTCGGTGACCGTGGTCTCCAACGCCAACCGGCTCCGCCGCTGGCGTCCCTCGATACAGCAAGGAGCGAGCGAATGACGGTGCTGATCGTTGATCTTGTCGGACTGGGTCTTATCGCCCTGATCATCTGGTACTTCTGGCTCTCCAAACCCCAAGGATCGCTGGCTGCTGTCGGCGCCGGGGGCGCCCAGGAGGCATTCATCGTGGTCAAGGGCGGATACAGCCCCGACACCATCAGGGTCGAGGTGGGAAGACCGGTCAAGCTGGTGTTCAACCGCCAAGAGGCAGACCCATGCTCGGAGAGGGTGATCTTCGACGCCTTCGGTGTCTCCGCCGACCTCCCCGAAGGCGAGAATGTCCCCGTCGAGTTCACTCCGTCCGAGCCGGGCGAATACGAGTTCGCCTGCCAGATGGGCATGCTCCGCGGCAAGGTGGTCGTGTCATGACCCCCGGCTCGCATCACCGCCAGTTTGGCCCGGTGATGTGGGGAGCGATCGGCGTTACGTTGACGGTTCTCGCAGTGGTCGCCGTCTTCCCACTCGACCCACAGTTTGCCGGCTACGCCGTCGGTGCCCTCGTGCTCGTCTGCCTCGCCGTCTGTGGCGCCGCCTTCTGGCTCGACGCTCGCACCACACGAACCACCAAGAGAATCGCCGACCAACTCCGCCGGCGGTCGAGCCGCTGAAACGTCGAAGTCCCGACCTGGTCCCCGTCCCCCTGCCTGCCCAGCCAGGTCGGGACTTTCGACCCTATTGACCTTCCAGCCGACTGGAAGGTGTACGTTGGGCAGTGTGAGAAGAGATGCCGACACGAGGTTCGAAAATGGAGACCATTACTGCACGGGTCAAGAGCGCAGAGCCCCATCTCAACGGTGTCCCTGGCGCCCACGGCAGACATGAGGACCATCGGGCGTCCGACCAGTTGCTGGCAGCAGCCGGGATAGCCAAGACCTACAAGGGGGGGATCTGGCCGCGTCGACGCTCACTGCGGGTTCTCCGGGGAACAGAACTTGTCCTCCGGCCGGGTGAGATCGTGGGCCTGGTCGGAGAGAACGGGTCAGGGAAGTCGACGCTGATGAAGATCCTCGTTGGCAGCATCGACCGCGACG
>DASUUP010000082.1:0-4590 GCA_036373995.1 Acidimicrobiia bacterium | reverse complement strand
CGTTTCGCGAGCGGCACCTGGCATCGAGCGAGTAGTTGAAATCAACTTCGGAAGCACTCGCGCCCGTCGGGGCGGGCGTTCTCCCAGGTGAGTGAATTGTGGGCCCACGTGGACTTGAACCACGGACCTCATCCTTATCAGGGATGCGCTCTAACCGGGCTGAGCTATGGGCCCCAACTGGTAGTCAAGGACGGCCGATTGTATAGGCGCTTTGACGGCTTGGGGAAGTCGGATCGAGGGTATGCAGACGTTTCCAGCGCTTCGTTCCCCTCCGGGCTCGGAGGCGGAGCCGACATCAGTCGCCGTTCTCCGGGGTGTGGCGAGGATCTCGACGGTCTTGGTGGGGTGTGGGGCCGTGAGCACCCAGCCCGGTACCATCGATGGGTTGTTCACGAGCCCGATTTCTTCTGGGCCGAGCCGGAGGGCGTGGCGATGGGGTCTTCGATGCGGATTCGGGGGAATCCGTCGAACCAGCTCAGATGATGCGCCCGACGTGCTCCAGAAGGGGGTCCTTGGTGATGATTCGCTTCGGTCCCAGCCGGCTGAGGTCCAGTGATGGTCCTTGCCCTGTGACGAGCTCCGCCAGATGTCTCCCCACCGCATGACATTGTTGGAACCCATGACCGCTGAACCCGGTGGCCTGGTACAAACCAGCGATCCCCGGCCACTCACCGATGATGGCGTTGGCGTCCAGGCGGTTCTGGGCATATAGCCCAGCCCAGGAGCCGACCACCCGCAGTCGGTCGAAGGCGGGCAGTGACGACGCCAACTCGGGCCAGATGACGTCGTAGAACCTGGAGCGAGGAGCCGGGGTGAAGTCGAAGCCGACAGGGTCGTCGTCGGTCGACCAGGCGATGAGGAACGTCCCATCGTGCTCGGGGATCACGTAGACCCCGGATGGCAGGAAGGCGCTGGGCATCGACTCGTGACCTTCCACGTCGCCTGCGACGACGTAGACGGTTCGCATCACCGGGTCCACCGGGATCTCGACTCCCACGGTCTTCAGCAACCCCGTGGACCACGCCCCGGCGCACACGATCACGATCTCCGCTTCCATGACTGAGCCACTGCCCGTGCTGATCCCTGTGATGTGCCCATTCGAGGCCCGCAGAGACGTCACCTCGGCGTGCTTCGTCTCCGCTCCCGTCGAGATCGCCTTGCGTCGATAGCCCTCGACCACGGCACTCGGGTCGACGGATCCGTCGCTCGGTCCGAACGTTCCGCCCACCAAATGATCGCCAATCAGTGCTGGGAACTTGGAGGAAATCTCATCCATGTCGAGCCACATCGAGTCACAGCCCATTCCCCGTTGCGTCGCGAGACCAGCGAGTGCATCGTCCCGTCCGCTTTCGTCGACGAGAAACAGATTGCCCTGCTTGCGCATTTGCGGGTCCGGGAAGAACTCACCGACTGCGAACTCGTCCGTGAATGTCTCCAGACACTCCATGGCGTACTGAGAGATGGCGATGTTCTCCACCAGGTTGAACTGGATGCGCACGTTGCCGTCGGAGAGCATGGTGGACGAGCGCTGAAGGGTGGGATCTCTCTCGATGACGGTGACATCGAGACCAGGATCGAGTCGCATTAGATGATGGGCCGTTGCCCAGCCCATGGAAGCACCACCCACGATGACGATTCGGGTCATGAGAGGAGAGTAGAGGGTCGATCAGCGGGTGAGGATCAGGTGGCTGTCCCCAAACTCATGCCAGAGATAGCCGAGCCGCAAGGCCGTCTCATAGCTCTCGGCGATCGTCTGCCGACCGGCTACTGCAACGAGCATGTCGAGATGCGTCGAGCGGGGCTCATGCCATCCGGTGATCATCCCATCGACCGCCCGAATCGGTGTGTCCGACCCGATCACCAGATCGGTCCACCCCGAGCCGGCATGGGTGCGGCCCGTCAGGTCGGTGACCGTCGCCAGGGCACGGACCACCGTCGTGCCGACGGCGATGACTCTCCCACCACCAAGCCGGGTCTGGCTCACGAGGTCGGCAGTGGCCTGCGGCACCGCGTAACGCTCGGGGTATGGAGCCTCTCCCGATTCGAGTGAGGAGACACCGGTGTGCAGGGTCAGTGGCGCCACGGCTACTCCTTGGGCGACGAGCGACGTGATCAGCTCGGGACTGAAAGGGCGCCCTGCGCTGGGCATCTCGGCCGAGCCTGGCTGCGTCGCAAAGACCGTCTGATACGCGGACAGCGGGATGTCGGTGGCGGAGTGGCTGTAGGAGATGGGTCTTCCGTGTCTCTCGAGAAGAGAATCGACGCTGTGCGGCCCCTCGAGATGTGCCACCCAGAGCCGCCGGACCGGCGAGTCGACCGGGAACGGCGCCAGCAACTCGAGCCTGCCGCCGTCCGGCACTTCGATGACACCTGGAGCCATGTCCAAGTCGGGTTCGGAGCCAGCGTCGGTCATGCGACGGATCTCGACCACGCGCAAGCCTCCGGGAAGCTGAGTGGAGAAGTGAACGACCCTCGATCGAGTCAAGTGCACAGCTGCAGGGAGTGTCCCCGAGTTGTTGACAACCAGCAGGTCTCCCGGGTTCAACTCGTCTGTGAGCTCGTCGAAGCGCCGGTGTCTCACCGCTCCGCGGTCGACCACCATGAGACGAACCTGATCACGACGGATTCCCCGCATCTCCGGTGGCGTGGTCGTCTCGAGGTGGCCAGGAAGCTCGAAGTCGTCGAGTGTGTCTGCCGGTCGGAGTCGGCCTGGCGAGGTCACGCGTTCACGTCGATGAGGAGGTCGGCCGCCGCATAGCGACCGCTCGAATAGCGGCCGTCGAGCAGCCGCATCAGACCGGGGACTCGAGACTCGGGGAGGGGTCGGTCGGAGACGTCCTCGTCGGGAAACGCCTCCTGATGCATGCGGGTGTTCATGTCGCCGGGGTCGAACCAATACACCTTCACGTCAGATTCCTCGGTGGCGAGGACATTGGACAGCTGCTCCAGCGCCGCTTTCGACGACCCGTAGCCGCCCCAGCCCTCGTAGGCCTCTACGGCTGCATCCGAGGTCACGTTGACGATGGTTCCGCCGGTCTCCCGCAGAAGGGGGAGGCTGGTTTGGATCAGCCGGAGCGGTCCGATGAGGTTGACCTCGAGAACATGGCGAAGAACGTCGACCGGGTAGATGTCGAGATTCGGTTGCGGGCTCGGACCCAGCAACGAGGCGTTGTTGACGAGCAGGTCGAGTCGACCCGTCTTCTCCGCCGCGGTCACCAGCGACGTCACGTGGTGGAGGTCGGCGACATCCCCGGGAATGGATGTCACCGATCCCGAGCCGAGTGAACCGAGCTCATCGGCCGCCTGGTCGAGGTCGGTTTCCGTACGGGCATCGATGACGACGTCCCAATCGCGTCGGGCCAACTCAGCTGCGAGCGCTTTGCCGAACCCCCGGGATGCTCCGGTGATCACTGCGGTGGTCATGTGTACTCCAAGTGGCTTCTGCCGCCAGAGTACGACTTGAAGTTAACTTCAAGTCAAGCTGTCTCCTGAAACGGGGGGCCATTCCGTGCGGATCTATCACGCGTGACGCGTGATAGATCCTCACAGAACGGTCTGGAGCTCCTACTTGGTGGCGGCTCGCTTGTAGAGGCTCACCGAGATCGGGGCGAAGATCGCCACGAGAACGACAACCCAGATGAGGGTGTACATCTCGGGGTTCTGCAGCGACCACACGTCGGGCGCCGGCGCCAATGGGCTGGTGTTGCCGAACAGGTTCCTGGCCGCCTGGGTGACTGCTGACACCGGGTTCCACTCGGCGAAAATGCGAAGTGGCGTCGGCAGAGAACCACTGGGCACGAAGGCGTTCGAGATGAACGTCAGGGGCATGATCACCATGAAAGAGGCGTTGTTCACGACTTCTGGGCTGGGAACCATCAGACCGACCGTTGCCATAACCCACGAGAAGGAGTACGCGAACAGCAGGAGCAGGGCGAACCCGGCAACTCCTTCGATGACCGACGTGTGGATTCTCCAGCCGACCACGAGGCCGGTGAGGGCCATGATCGCGATGGACAACACGTTGTAGACGACGTCGCTGCTGGTTCGACCGATCAGGACCGCCGAACGGGACATGGGCAGCGACCGGAAGCGGTCGATGATGCCCTTTTGCATGTCCTCGGCCAGACCCGCCCCCGTGAAGGTGGCCCCGAACACGACGGTTTGGGCGAAGATCCCCGCCATCAGGAACTCGCGATAGTCGATGCCCGGGACGTCGATGGCACCGCCAAAGACGTAGGCGAACAGCAGCACGAACATGATCGGGGAGATGAGAACCCACACGAGGACCTCGGGGACTCTCTTGATCTTGATCAGATTCCTCTGGGCGACGGCGAGGCCGTCGGCCGCTATCCAACTGAGATTCGTCATCGCAGCGCCTCCTTGTACTCGGGCTCGTCTATCTCATCGGTGGCCTGGCCTGTCAGAGTCAGAAACACATCATCGAGCGTCGGACGTCGTAGACCGATGTCGAGGATGGCTATCTCCTGGGCGTCCAGCCCCCGGAGAACGTCCGTGAGGGCCTTGTGCCCACTGGCCACGGGAGCGGTGAGGGTCCGGGTCGGCTCGTCGATGCTGATCTCTCCGACGGCG
>DASUUP010000081.1:0-7512 GCA_036373995.1 Acidimicrobiia bacterium | reverse complement strand
TCGACGCCGTCCTCATCGCCTGTCACGGCGGTCCCGGCGAGGATGGCACTCTCCAGGGGATGCTGGATCTGGCCGGTCTGAGATACACCGGACCGGGCCAGGCTGCGTCGGCACTGGGAATGGACAAGCTTGCTTTCGGGGCGGCCATGGCCGCGGCCGGTCTGCCCACCCTTCCCAGGACCCTGGTGACCACGGGCGAGGAGCCGCAGCCAGATTTCGAGGGCCCCTTCATCGTCAAGCCGCGCTTCGGTGGCTCGTCGATCGGCATCGAGATCGCGGAGGACTGGGCGACCGTCCTCGCCCTCAAGTCGTCCTCGCACTATCTCGACCAGGGTGCCGTCGTCGAGCCTTTCATCGCCGGGAGCCGGGACCTACAGGTCGCGGTGCGCACCTATCCACAGTGGGAGTTGTCGGCGGTCGAGGCGCCGGCGCGCTCTGGTGAGGGCATCTACAGCTACGACCAGAAGTATCTGGCGTGGGGTGGGGAGGTCAGCGGGGGCCGGGAGCTGCCGGCGAGCATCGATGAGACGACCGCGAAGGGGATCCACGATCTCTCCAGACGGGTGACCGACGTCGCAGGTCTGCGTGGCATCGCCCGCATCGACTACCTGGACAGGGATGGATCTCTCTACGTGAACGAGGTGAACACGATTCCCGGTTCGATGTCGGTGTATCTGTGGATCGACCCGCCGATCGAGCGCGCACGGCTGTTCAGGGACATGTTGGCCGAGGCGGTCGCCGGACCGACCCGTGTCTTCTCTACCGCGGGCAGCGACGGAACGGCGCTCCGCAGCGCCGGCACCATCGCTTCCAAACTGGGCTAGGTCTCTAGAGGTGCACGACCGGGCAAGTCAGGGTGCGGGTGATCCCGTCCACCGCCTGGATGCGGGCCACCACGAGTTTCCCGAGTGAGTCGACGTCCTCACTGCTCGCCTTGACGATCACGTCATAGGGGCCGGTGACATCGTCGGCGTTCTCAACGCCGGGGATGTTTCGGACTTCCTCTGCAACGACGGCTGCCTTTCCGACCTCCGTCTGGATCAGGACATAAGCCTGGACCAAGTGAGCCTCCTATCGCTCAGGTAGGGGGGCGACACTAGTGGAGGGACGAGGAGGCGCGCTCCGGGAGCATTTGTGCTCGCGAGCTTGCCGTGTCGCTCAGCGACACGTTCTGCACGCGAGCATTGTCATCGAAAGGGTTGACCGCCGGATTGACGTCTCGTAGTGATGGGGGCATGGGGGAGAGAAGCGAGATCGACGTCTTTGCCAGACGCCAATACGGCGTATTCAACCGTGATCCGAAGGGCCGGATTCAACCGCAACGCCGTGCAACGTCGTGTCGCCGCGGGAGAGTGGGTACGGCTCTGTCCCAACGTGTTTTGCCTGGCTTCCGCTCCGCCAAAGTGGGAGCGTCGGATGGCTGCGGTTGTGCTCAGTCGCCCACGAGCGTATGTGGGAGGGTCGTCCGCCGCGTACCTGCACCGATTCCGTGACTTTCGTCAGGGTCGTCCCACGATCATCGTGCCCGAGGGATCGAACAGTCGCCTCTCGATCGGGCGAGTGATAAGGAGCAAGCACTTCGACTCTCTCGCCACCGTGCAGATCGCCGGATTCGCTGTCACCTCGCCCGCCGAGACTCTGATGACGCTCGCCAGAGACTTGTCTGAGTCAGATCTCGAGGCTTGCCTCGAGGATGCATTGTTGGCTCGTCAGGTGGAGGTCCCGGACCTGCGCGCTGTCCTGAAGCGAGAAGCCGGGTCGCCCTGGAGTGGAGTCCTGGAGAGGGTCGTGACCGAACACTCGACTGATGCGCCCACACCGGATTCGTCGTACCTCGAGGCGCTGTTGGAGAGGCTCCTCGGGGGGGCCCACCTCCCCGAGGTCCTCCGGGAATTCCCATTCTCGATTCGTGGTCTCCCTGCGCGTGTCGACGTGTTCATCCCCGACTGGCAACTCGTGATCGAGGCCGACGGCCGAACCTGGCACGGCCGGTTTCGGGACCAGGAGGCGGACCGGCGCCGGGACGCTGGCCTGGCGGCCAAGGGTGTACAGGTGATTCGACTCACCTATTCGATGCTGACTCGGGAGGGCGACGAGTGTCTGGACACGATCGTTGCCGCCGGAGGCCATCGGAGTGCAGATCGTGTCGTCTAGCGACACGCTGTGCTCGCGAGCACAGCGACAGCCCCGGATGAAGACCTAGTAGCCCCCCTGGCCGACACGCACGGTGCTGACGAAGGAGCGGCCGTCTTCTTCGACGGCGTCGAAGTTGATGCGCTGGCCCTGGCGGAGCGTGCGAAAGACCGAGTCCTTCAGCGAGCCTGGCCGCAGATAGACCTCGGAGCGGTCGGTGTCACGCACGACGATCCCGACGCCGGTCACGGGGTCGTACGTCTTCACTACGCCTTGGTCCATGCGTGTGAGCTTAGGACCCCAGGCTCAGGCCTTGACGACCTTGCCTGCCCTGATGCAGGACGTGCAGACACGGGCACGGCGGGTGTTGGAGCCGTCCTTGACCCTGATCTTTTGGATGTTGGGGAGCCAGCGACGGTTGTTGCGCTTGTGGGAGAACGAGACGGACTTGCCGTAGGAAGGTTCCTTCCCGCAGACCTCGCAGCGATAGGACATGACGAAAACTCCTGGTGCGGTCAGTGGAGGTACGGGGGAGCCCCGTAGACCGACCACGATGTTAGCGAGTGGGTCGGCCAAGTCCCAGTCGAGCGGTACCGTCTAGCCCGTGGCATCACTCAGTCGTCTCGCCACCGTTGACGTCGGCCAGGTGAAGGGTCTCGGCGGCAAACGCGCCGCGAGTCTGAAGCAGGCCGGCATCCACAACGTCGCCGAGCTCCTCCATCACGTTCCCCGGCGCTACATCGACCGGTCGCGCAAAGAGCCCATCGCCAGGGTTCCTATCGGTTCGGAGGTGACGATCATCGGGTCGGTCCGATCCGTCCACAGTCGGCGCCCTCGACGCAACCTCCAGATCATCGAAGCGGTCATCGAGGACGACTCTGCCCGGATCAAGGCAGTCTGGTTCAACCAGAAGTACATCGTCGGCATGCTGGAGAACGCCGACGAAGTGGCGCTTTCAGGTGTCGTCGAGTCCTTCCGGGGGTCGCTGCAGATGAAGACACCAGCGGTCGATGTCCTCTCCAGCGACAAGGAGGGCCTGACGGTGGGGCGGATCGTGCCGGTTCACCCTGCGGTTGGGGGCGTGAGCCCTGGCTACGTCCGTCGTGCCATGTACAACGCCCTGAAGCGCTCCCGGCCCGTCGACGACTCGGTTCCCACCGAGCTCAAAGCGGCCAACGGCCTGATGGAGCGGGACCAGGCATTCGGATCGATCCACTTCCCAGAGTCGCTCGACGAGGTCGAGCCCGCCCGAAAGCGGCTCGTCTACGACGAGCTGTTCCGGCTCGAGCTCGCCCTGGCCATGCAAAAGCGGCACCAGATGGACACCGCCCGAGGGATCGAGCACGGACCGACAGGGGAGTTGGTCGATCGGTTCCTGAACGGTCTTCCGTACGAGCTGACCGACGCCCAGCGACGAGCCCTCGATGAGATCGAGCACGACCTCGTGCAGACCCATCCCATGCATCGTCTCCTCCAGGGCGAAGTCGGCTCGGGCAAGACGGTCGTAGCCGTGGCCACCCTGTTGCGCGGAATCGAGGGTGGGTGGCAGGGGGCGATCATGGCCCCGACCGAAGTCCTCGCCGAACAGCACTACCTGGGGGTCCGCAGCCTCTTGGCCGACGCCGGCCTGTCACCGGCCCTCGGAGAGTCCCATCTCGGCATGGACAGCCTGTTCGCTGAGAACAACGACGGCCCCGCAGTCCATGTCGCTCTTCTCACCGGGTCGACCGCGACCACCAACTACAACCCGGGCATCGGCCGGGCCGAGCTCGTCGACGACATCACGTCGGGACAGGTCGACCTGGTCGTGGGCACCCACGCCCTCATCCAGGAGGGAGTCGACTTCGCCCGTCTCGGAGTTGCCGTGGTCGACGAGCAGCACCGGTTTGGCGTCGCGCAAAGGGTGATGCTGAAGGAGAAGGCCGAGGCAGCCGAGCCAGACCTGTTGATCATGACCGCGACCCCGATCCCCAGGACGCTGTCGATGACGATGTACGGCGATCTCGAGGTGTCGACCATCGACGAGATGCCGCCCGGCCGGACGCCCGTTCAGACCAAGCTGATATCGAAGGTGGAGGAGGCAACGGCTTGGAGGACTATCGAGTCGGAAGTTGCCAAGGGCCGCCAGGCGTTCGTCGTTTGCCCCCTGGTCGAGGACAGTCCCAAGGTGGAGGCGGCGTCGGCGACTGCCGAGCACGAGCGGCTCTCGGGCCTGATGCCCGGTCTGCGGGTCGGCCTCATTCACGGCCAAATGCGATCGACCGACAAGGAAGAGACCATGGCCGCCTTCCGTGCCGGCGAGATAGACGTCCTGGTCTCGACGACTGTCATCGAAGTAGGCATCGACGTCCCCAACGCAACGGTCATGGTCATCGAGGACGCGCACCGTTTCGGGCTCAGCCAGCTACATCAGCTTCGAGGGAGGGTGGGTCGTGGCACGTACCCGGGCAAATGCCTCCTGCTCGCAGATCCCACCACCTCCGAAGGAGAGGAGCGACTCAGCGCCATGGTGGGAACGACGGACGGCTTCCGGCTCGCCGAGGAGGATCTGAGGATAAGGGGACAAGGGACGGTGTTCGGCACCCGGCAATCAGGTGTGAAAGACTTGAGACTCGCCAACATCCTCTCCGACTTCGACCTGCTCGTGGCGGCGCGGCGCGATGCCTTCGCAATCGTTGACGCCGATCCCACCCTCACCGACTATCCCGAGCTGCGCGAGGAGATAGCTGCCATGCTCGGTGACGAGGTCGCCTGGTTGTTCGTCTCCTGAGCTGATATGCGTCTTTTTCGATTGCGTTGCAAGTCGTCGCGTTTTCCTACACGGATTGACGCGCGGACGGGGAGGGGCCGATGAGGATCATCGCCGGGAAAGCGGGGGGCAGGAGGCTCAAGGCTCCCGACACCAAAGGGACGAGACCGGCCACCGATCGGGTCCGGGAGGCCGTCTTCTCCTCGATCGGCAACTGGGTGGAAGGTTCGGTGGTCGCCGACCTGTACGCCGGCTCGGGATCGTTCGGTCTCGAAGCCCTGTCCCGTGGCGCCGTCTCGGCCGTGTTCGTGGAGAACGGCAGGAAGGCGCTTCAGGCGCTGCGCGCAAACGTCGGGGCGGTGGGTCTCGGTGGCACGATCATCGAATCCACCGTCCAGGACTACCTGAAGAGGGCCAATCACCACTTCCACCTGGCGTTTCTCGACCCTCCTTGGCCCGCCTCCACCGAGCAGATGGAGGAGGACCTGGCGAATCTCGACCGTCTCCTGTTCCCGTCGGCCGAGATCGTCGTGTCCCGACGACACACCGACAGACCTCCGGTACCGCCCGAAAACTGGCGGGTTGCCGCGGATAAACGGTACGGCGATACCAGAATCATCAGATACGAGAAGGTAGAAGACGTTGACGACGGCTCAGCCACCGGTCAGGAGAACGGCACTGTGCCCAGGGAGCTTTGACCCTCCCACCAATGGTCATGTCGATGTGATCGGAAGGACGATCGCACTGTTCGACCGGGTGGTGGTGGCAGTCATCGACAATCCCGCGAAGAAGTCGATGTTCTCTCCGGATGAGCGAAAGGATCTTCTGACGGAGTTGTACGGCGACGCCATCGAGGTGACCACCTTCAGTGGTCTCCTCGTGGACCATGTTCGCGAGGTCGGCGCCGACACCGTCGTCAAGGGTCTTCGCACGGTCGAGGATTACGAGTACGAGACACAGATGGCACAGATGAACCGCCACATGACAGGCATGGAGACGCTGTTCTTGCCGACGGGCCCCGGGTACCGCTTCATCTCTTCGTCGCTGGTGAAGGAAATCGCACGTCTGGGCGGGTCAGTGGGCGGACTGGTCCCCGATGTGGTGGAGAAAGCACTGAAGGAGAAGCTGTCGTGACAACGTCAGATACACACACCGAGCCCGAGGTCATCGTCGACGCGACCGACCCTGCCGCGCCGCAGCCGGAGCTGGAGGACATCCTCGACATCGTGGACGATCTCATCGTCCACCTCCACGAGGCCAAGACGATGCCGTTGTCGTCAAACGCATTGGTCGACCGTGAGGTGTTTCTCACCAAGCTGGAGACACTTCGAGCCAGCCTCCCCGACGAGTTGCGCGCCGCACGCTGGATGGTGCGGGAGCGGGAAGCGTTCATCTCCCGGACCAACGAGAAATCACGCGAGATCGTCGACAACGCCAGAGCCGAGGCCGATGCCCTCGTGGCCGAATCGAACATCGTGAAGGAGGCTGTCGAAGAGGCCAACATCCTGGTCCGACGGGCCGAAGGCGACGCCCGACGGCTCCGTCTCGAAGCCGAGGACGACGTGGAGCGCAAGCTGCAGAAGATGGAGCACCTGCTCGGAGAGCTGACTTCACGGGTGCAAGATGCCCGGGCCGAGTTCCACCAGGCGCGCCCGAAGCCACCCGACGTACCGGTCTGAGCCCACCGGCCACGGGTTGGCACGTTCCCGTCCGTAACATCGAGAGCCATGAGCGGATCACTCATCATCGATGTCGCCGACCTGATCGGCCACCCGGAGGCGGTTAGAGAATTCTCCGGGGACCACAGCGTTTCCTTGCGGCTCGGTGAGGCTGTCATCAAAGGCCCCATGCACGTGAAGGGGGAGGTGCGCGGCACGATCGACGGAGTCCTCGCCCGGTTCACGACCACGTCCGAAGCACATCTGACCTGTGTCCGGTGCCTGACCGAATGGGATGCAGATATCGAGGCAAAGGGATCACAGCATTTCGGCCGGAAGCCGGACGAGGACGGCTATGCCATCGAGGAGGGTCGAATCGACATAACGGGCCCCGCCACCGACGAGATGGCGCTCGCCCTGCCTGCCGCTCCGCTGTGCCGTCCGGACTGCAAGGGACTTTGCCCAATCTGTGGAACCGACTTGAATAGTGAGCCTTGTGACGGCCACGGAGAGGAGTCCGACTCGCCGTTCGCCGTTCTCAAAGATCTGTTCGATTCCTGATTGACCAACCCACGACGAAGGAGTGCCCCAGATGGCGGTGCCCAAGAAAAAAATGTCGCGCTCCCGCACCAGGTCGCGCAAGGCCGCGTGGAGAGTTAAGGCACCTCGCTCCGTCGCCTGTGAGCAATGTGGCAAGCCCAAGCTCCCTCATCGGGCCTGTCGCGAATGCGGGACCTACGCCGGCCGCGAAGTCATCGAGACCAATTAGGTAAGTGGCCCGCATCGCTCTGGACGCGATGGGGGGTGACCATGCCCCAGCCGAAACCGTCGCCGGCGCGCTCGATGCCGCAGCAGAAGGCGTCGACGTCGTGCTCGTCGGGGACAGGGGCCAGCTCGAAGCCGAGTTGGCCAAGCATGAATCGAGTCTTCCGATCGTCGATGCGCCCGACGTCATCGGTATGGGTGACGACC
>DASUUP010000080.1:0-2560 GCA_036373995.1 Acidimicrobiia bacterium | reverse complement strand
GATTCAGCACATCCTGGGGATCGCCCAACGGGTTGTACGGGGTGACGAAGTCGCCGAAGACCGCGAAGACGACCCACATCAGGACGAGGAAGGCTCCAACCCAGAAGGTGGTCGAGCGTCGCAGCACACTCCAACGATGCGAGCGGGTGGTGGCAGAGGACGTCATCAGGAGAGCCTGATCCTCGGATTGAGCCCGGAGTAGGCGAGGTCGGCGAGGAGCATTGATACCTGAAAGGCGGCGCCGACGACGAGCACCCCGCCGGCAAGGAGCGGGAAATCGGCGTTGCGCGCCGCATCGAACAAGAGCTTGCCCACCCCTTGATAGGTGAACAGGACCTCCACGACGACCAGACCACCGATGAGATACCCCACCTGTGAGGCGATTACCGCGATGGTCGGCAGGAGGGCGTTGCGCAACACGTCCCGGCGAATCACCGTGGACCGGGGAAGACCTTTCAGGATCGCAGTCCGGGTGTAGTCGGCGTCGAGGGCTTCGATGACTCCGGCCCTGGTGATGCGGGCGATGTAGCCGAAGAGGACCAGCACCAGCGGTATCGCCGGCAGGATCAGATATCGCATCTGGGTGAGGAAGCCCGACCCGGCGGGAGCGGTGGCGATGCCCGGCAACCAGCCGAGAAACACCCCGAAGACCACGATCAAGACCACCCCGGAGACGAATTCGGGAATGACCGTCGCGGAGAGACCACCGACGGTGATGAGCCGGTCGACGAAGGTTCCCCTGCGCAGGGCGGCGAAGACGCCACCCGCCAGTGACAGCGGCACCACTATCACGAAAGCCAGAGCAGCCAGCTTGAGGGAGTTGCCCAGAGCCCGCCCCAGCAGCTCGCTCACCGGACGGGAGAACGAGATCGAGAAACCGAGGTCGCCGGTCACCGCGCTCGATATCCAGTCCCAATACTGCACCAGGACCGGTCGATCTGTGCCGAGACGCTGATTGAGGGCGTCGACCGCATCTTGGTTTGCGAACGGGCCGAGGATGCGACGCCCCACGTCACCGGGGAGAAGTTGGGTGCCGATGAAGACGAGCACGCTTAGCAGGAAGAGCGTGACCAACGCCAGGCCGATCCTGCGCAGCACGAACCTCGACATCAGATGTGTAGTAGCCGGTCAACTGGCACGCAGGCTCCCACTCGTGAGGAGCCTGCGTGCTGTCTCATCGCTTTCAGCCGTCGAAACTTCCGTCGACGACCGTGTAGTGACCCATGCCGGTCACTTCGAGCCCGCTGAAGCCGGGCCTCGTCACCGAGATGTGATCCACGTAGTAGGGGACGATGAATGGGACTTCGTCGTTGAGCAGGGCCTGGATCTCACCGGCGATTTCGGTCTGAGTCTCCAGATCCGGGGCGCTGGTGAACTGGTCGAACAGCGCGTCATACTCCTCGTTGGACCAGTGTGAGGCGTTCCACGAGTCTTCACCCAATCGCTCCGGGCTGAGCAATGGCGCTCCCAGATAGACATTGGGCACGCCGCGATGTCCGTAGTTGACGATCCCCATCGAGCCATCGGCAGCCAGCCAGTAGTCGCCGTAGTAGGTCCCGGAGTCGTACACACCGACCGTGAGATCGATACCGATCGGCGCCAGCGACGAGGCGATGAGTTGGGCCAGGTCCTCGACCTCGAAGAACACCAGCGTGTCCAGAGGTGCCTCGAAGCCGTCGGGGTATCCGGCATCGGTGAGAAGCTGCTGGGCCTGCTCGAGATCTTGGGCTCTCTGCTCCACGGCGTCGGGGTTGTACATCGGGAAGTTCTCCCAGATGGGATGATCGTTGCCGACGACGCCAAACCCACCAAGCAGACCCTCGACGAGCAGGTCACGATCCAGGGCGAGGGCGATTGCCTGGCGGACCCTCTTATCGTCGAACGGAGGCTTGGTCGTGTCGAAGTACACCTGTCGGTGCTGTGCGGTGGAGATGCTGCTCACTTCGGCGTCGGCGCTGTCGAGCAGCGGAGTGGCTCCGGAGAAGGAGATGTGAGGGATGGCATCGAAACGCCCCTCCAAGAAACCGGTCACCGCGGCCGCCTCATCGGCGAAGAAGGTCACCTCCATACGATCGGGTTGCCCGCTGTTGTCTCCCCAGTAGTTCTCGTTCTTCACGTACACCGCCGACACGCCGGGCTCGTAGCTCTCGTTGATCCATGGCCCCGATCCGATGAAGCTCTGCTCGTAGCTTCCCTCCTCGTACTGCTCCCAGAACGATGCAGGAAGGATGGCAGCGTTGTAGTTGTCGGAGCTCATGAAGAAGGGGAACGCTCCACTGGCCTGGGTCAGGGTGAACTCGACGGTCTGCTCGTCGACCGCGACCACCTGAGCGGGGTCGACGCCGAAGGTCTGGAAAGCAGGGCCGGCATTGCCTCCCGCGATTCCCTGAACGGTGGCCACCACGTCATCTGCAGTCACCGGGGACCCGTCATGGAACGTCGCATCCGGGTTGAGATGGAATGTCCACACATCGCCGGCATCGTTGGATTCCCAACTCTCGGCCAGGACCGGGACCGGGTTCAACTCGTCGTCAGAGAAGATGAGGTACTCAGCCGCCTG
>DASUUP010000079.1:0-2496 GCA_036373995.1 Acidimicrobiia bacterium | reverse complement strand
CGGGGTTTGGTGGGTGTCTGGGACTCGCCTCATACGGGGGTCATATCGCCGGTGGACAGGGACGTGGTCCGGGTCCTGGAGAGTCACCTCACGGATCCCCGTCCCCGGGCCAGAGCCATCGCCGCCGCGGGTCTCGGCTCTCTGGGGGACGATTCGGCGCTCACCGGTGTGGAGGCTCTTCTCGACGACGAGGACCCACTGGTCAGATCTGCCGCGTTCGCGGCGATGTGCCAGATCGAGCCGGCCGCCCTCGAGCCCCGTCTCGTGATCGCGCTCTCCGATGAATCTGCCGAGGTGCGTCTCAACGCCATTCGATACCTCGCCTCGACCGGGGAGACCGAGCTCCCCACCAGCGTTTTGGCAACCGTGCTCGACGACCCCGACGCCAGGGTTCGAGCCGCGGCTGCATGGATGGCCCCCCCAGAATCGGGACAGCTGGTCGTTCACGACCTGGTGTCCTCAGGCGACGGCGAATCGGCTCGAGCTGTATTCGAGGAGATGACTCGTCACCCGGGCGTGACGTTCGACCTGTCCCCGGTGAACTACATCGACGACGACGATCCGGGGGTGCGTGCGGCAGCCGCTGCCGCAGTCGCATCGTCGGGCTCGGACCTGGAAAGGGTCGTGCCCAGCCTCGACGACAGATCGGTGAGGGTTCGCCAGGCGGCAGCACGGGCCCTTGCGAGATCCGAAGAAGGGAGAGGTTTGTTACTGGAGGTACTCGAAGTCGGGAGTGTCATAGCCACCGAGGCCGCCCTCGATGCCCTGACTCCGGTGGAAACCCTGGATCCGCGTTTTACCACGTGGGCTGCCACCGAGGCGCAGAGGGCTGCCTACCTGGCGGGCCACCGTCGCGTCCTCGACGCCGAGCTGGATTCTCCACAGGGCCGCTATCTCGTTCGTGTCCTGGACAGTCGGGTCGATCGGCTCATCCATTGGGTGTTGATGGCCATGACCACCCCGACCACGAAGGAGATAATGCCCGTCGTGGCCCGGGGCGTCGACTCCGATGACCCCGAGACCAACGCCCAGGCGATCGAGGCGCTCGAGTCGGTGGGAGAGCGCTCGGTCCTGACCGTTCTGCTACCTCTCCTCGAGCAATCCAGTGACGGAGAAGTGGAGAATGCGCATCGCAGCTCCCTCCAAGAGCTGAGCAGGGACTTCGATCCGTGGTTGAGCGGTCTCGCACTGAGGTGCCTGGAACAGATCGCCGAAAGGAGTGACGTGGCAAGGTTGGACGGGATGGCCGGCGACCAACTCGACACACTCGATGAGATGGGACGAATTCTCGTCCTTCAACGGGTGCCGATGTTCTCAGGGCTCGACCCCGAAGACCTGATCCTCGTGGCGAGATTCACCAAAGAGGTTCGCTTCGACCCAAATGAAGTGATCTACCGAGAAGGGGATCCTGGCACGGAACTCCTCGTGGTCGTGGATGGTCTCGCAGTGGTGACCAGGACCAGGGAAAGTATGAGACACCTGATCGAGACCTACGGCTCAGGCGAGCATGTGGGTGAGCTGTCGTTGCTAACCGGGGGTCGCCGTTCAGCAGATGTCGAGGCCGGCGACGAGGGTTTGCATGGCTTGGTGGTGGGGAAGTCGGAATTGATCGCGATCCTGGAGGAACGTCCCGCGGTTGCTGTCGGGATGCTGGGGACCCTGGCCGCTCGTCTGATCGAACAGACCTGAAAGACCGGTCCACTACGCTCCGCGACCGAGGAGGTGTGGTGTGAGCGTCGAAGTCGCCCGCGACGCGGTCAAGAGCAAAGACTGGTCGTCGGCGGTTCAAGAATTCGAGGGTGTCGACGGCGAGCTTTCGCCTGATGACTCGGTCCTCTTGGCCGATGCCCTCTGGTGGTCGGCGCGTCCCGATGAGGCGATGGAGGCGTACCAGCGGGCGTTTCAGGGCTTCGTCCGCGGCGATCGGAAAGGGGAGGCGGCGACGATCGCGGCGACACTCTCCTATCTGTCGATGCGTCGCATGTCCGAATCTGCTGCCATGGGTTGGCTTTCGCGGGCACAGACCTTGCTCACGGACGAGGCG
This sequence comes from Acidimicrobiia bacterium, assembly GCA_036373995.1. Taxonomy (GTDB): domain Bacteria; phylum Actinomycetota; class Acidimicrobiia; order Spongiisociales; family ZC4RG35; genus JANQRA01. The sequence goes on along the minus strand of DASUUP010000079.1, from coordinate 452 downwards.
GAGTGTCCTGGTGACGCCTGGGTTGCCGTGCTTGAGGCGGCTCACGCTCTGTTCGCCTCGGGCGACCTCGAGTCCGCCAAGGAATCCGCCGACAGGGCCATCGAGATCGCAAGACGTCAGGGAGTGCTCGGAGCCGAGGCGTTGGCGCTCAGCTTCAAAGGCGTTGCCACCACAAACCAGGGGAATTGGCGCGAAGGCATCAGAATGATCGACGAGGCCACTGTGATGGCTACCGCTGGCGACGGGGATCTCCGATCGTCGAGCGACGTCTTCTGCATCATGATGGGCGTCTGTTCGAGTCTCGCCGACTACAAGCGCGCCTCTGAATGGACCGATCAGGCCGAACGCTGGATGAATGTGAACTCCCTTGGGGGATTCACCGGGGAATGCCAGGTCCACCGGGCCGAATTCAAGCGACTGCGTGGTGATTGGTTCCAGGCCGAACACGATGC
>DASUUP010000078.1:0-5610 GCA_036373995.1 Acidimicrobiia bacterium | reverse complement strand
TCTCGACCACGCGGGGTGAATGGGGCTGGCGACCCGGTTGTGAACCCGTATCGCCGTCATAGGTTCTGAGCTGCTCCGGGTGTCATCCCACAATCCCTGGCTACCCGGAGGAAAGCGGGCTGTGCGGAGGTTCGCCCCTCCGCCCCTTCGGGTGGACCTCCGGCCCGCACGCCCGATGTTGGTAGGTTGGCTTGCCATCCCCTCGCTTCTCGGGCGCCGTCTTCGTGATTGTCTAGGGCTGAGATCGACCCAGCCCCTCCCGCCGCGGCAGGTGCTGGGTCTGCGGGTCGTCAGGACAACAGACCGAAGAGGATCTCCAGGTAGGTGTCGAAGTAGCCGCCTGAGAAGAAGTGGTCGACACCCTTGCCGTCGCGGCTCTTGTCGGTCCCGTCGTATGCAGGTGTCAGCTCTTCCCCGAACCGACCCTTTCCGCCCAGGGTGCGGTTCTCGAAGATGGCGAATGAGGTCGGAAGCCCGGCATCGGCGATGGCCTGTCGGAATGCCTCGCCGTGCTCCGCGACGATGTCTTCGACGGCCGGGTCACCTTCGAACACCAGCCGAATGAAATCGTCGGTGTTGACGGCAAACCATTGTCCGTGATCGGAGTTCTGGATCCCTTTCTCGGATCGGGTGGCGATCACGCATTCATGGGCATACGCGACGGCGGGGACCGCCAGTATCACTCCCACCAACGTGAATAGAGCAACCATTCGTCTCATGTCAGTCCTCTCTCCCAAGGGGGTACTTCCGCCCTAGCTAGGGCGGAAGTATTGGTCCCTGCCGTTACGGGACCGTTACGCGACTCAGCCACGTTCTGGCTTAGCTGTTCTGATTCGGAGGGTTGTTGACGTTGTGAGGGGTTGAGCCTCCCTGGTTGTGTGACTTCGCCGACGAGCCCGGTGCCGAGACGACGCGATTCACCAATGCGGCTTACGACTGTCCCGGTGACGACGACCTGGAAAACGTCCTCGACGCCGACGAGTTGGTGGAAGCTCTCGACTCGACGTTTCGGATCGTCGAGAGGTGTCTGGACATGTGGACGCTGGACATGCTCGAGGAGGAGATCTGGCGTGAGGACTACGGGCCCGAGTGGGTTCACACCAGAGGATCGGTTCTCCAGCGGGTGTTTAGCCACGACATCTTTCACTGCGGGGAGTTGTCTCAGACGCTCGGATTCGAGGGGCTCCCACAGGTCGACCTTTGGGACTAGGTCGAGAGGGGGTCCCCGTGACGTTCTGACTACTACCTTTCGCCGATGCGTGCGTCTGTCATCCTGTGTTTGAGCCTGATCGCCTCGGGGTGTTCATCTTTGGAGCCGCTCTCGGAGCCTTTGACCGAGGTGATCGACATCGAAACGGTCGACTTCCCGGGGACTCTGTGGGATCCGTTCATGCCGTCGCTCTCGGAAGGGACTCCCGTGACCATCGAGGCGCGTTTGACCATTCCTCCCACTGAGACGCCCGTGCCCGGAGTGATCGTCGCCCACGGATGCGGCGGAGTCGGAGGTGCCGAGCGAGGCTGGGTCGACGATCTCCGAGACGATGGCTACGCCAGCCTTCTGCTCGACAGTTTCGGCGGCCGGGGGATCGCGGAGATCTGCACGGGGCGAGAGACACTGAATGTTGCCTCGATGATCGTTGACCTGTTCCGCGCTGCGGAGACTCTGAAGAGGCACCCGTACATCGACGGCGCCCGCATCGCAGTCATCGGCTTCTCGCTCGGTGGAAGGACTGCTCTCTGGTCGGCGATGACCCGCTTTGAGGACGTGTACGAGGGAAGAGAGCTGTCAGCACACATCGCGTTCTATCCGTCTACGTGCTTCATCCAACTCGAGAATGAGGCGGACGTCTCTGGAGCCCCAATTCGGATCTTCCATGGAACCGATGACGATTGGACCCCGATCGATCAGTGCCAGGAGTTCGTCGATCGATTGTCGACCTCAGGTGTCGATGCCGATCTGATCGCCTACCCCGGGGCCCATCACTCGTTCGACAACGAGACCCTGTCATTGTCTGGAACCGCCCGAATCGAGGCTCCCAGCCCTCGTAATTGTGAGTTTGTTGAGATCGCTGGTCAGATCATCGATCCCGACACCGGTGATGTCGCGGGCGTCGGCTCGCCCTGCGTCGAGCTCGGAGTCCAGTACGGGTACAACGCTGAGGCACACCTGGCGGCCAAGGAGGATTTGTCCGAGCTGCTCGCTGACGTGTTCGCTCCCTGACCGGACCTTGACGATCCCTACCCGATCCTGATCCCCACGCTGCTCAGAGCCCGGAAACTCCCTCCTGCCGACTCTCCGGGGTCTGACGTCGACCGACGACCGTCGAAGTCCGGCTCGCCCAGCGCGAGGCGGGCACGGCGCCCATCGGTTCGTCGCAGGATTGGAAGCCAGTCCTTTTCTGCGGACAGCATTTCGGTGGCATGAATCGAGCAGAGCCGGCCAGAAGGGATGATGGTGACAGCACCACTCCCACAACGGCCACAGCTGTCGAGAGAGGAGGAAGGGAGGCTTGTCGGGGAGTGGTCTGCCATCACCTTCCTGACATCGGCAAACAGGACCTACTCACTTGGGTGTCATTGTTGCAACGACCAGATGGACTAGTCATTGTTTTCCGAGGTGGGCAGAATGGACGAAGGCACCGGCCAAGCTCCTTCCCATGGAGCAGTCGTAGCCCGCGTTGCGATTTCCGCTAATCAGGTGCCGACTGGTTCTAGTTTGGTGTCTTCCGGGCGACTCTGGATTGCCCCCACGTCGCTCGGTGCAGCGGGCCAAACAAGGGGCTCCGCGACTCTCGCCCCCCAATCCCAATCGCGGAGCCCCGGCCCGTTCCCTTTCACGGCCGGCACCGGCCGCCGGCATGTGTCATGATCCCGCCATGCCAATGTCCGAAGAGCACAAGGCCGCCCTCGCCGAAGGCCGGAAACAGGCCCGGGCGATAAAGTCCTACCTGAGGGCGATCGCATCGCGAAAGCCCGGCCGGCCGATGACCAAAGAGGTCTTGAACAACCGCCTCGAGAAGGTGAATGAGAAGTTGGAGGCGGCGGACAACCCTCTCGATGAGATCGATTTGATCCAATCGCGTCTCGACATCGAGAAGTCCCTGGCCGATCTGGAGGACGCCCAGGACATGGATCAGCTCGAGGCCGGGTTTGTCGAGCACGCGGCCGCCTACTCCGAGCGCAAGGGGATCAGCTACACGGCGTGGCGGGAGTATGGGGTTCCGGCCAAAGTGCTTCGCTCGGCCGGCATCAAGGAGACCCGGCGCCGATAGGCACTAATCCCAGCCCAGCTCGGCTAGACGAACGTCGTCGATGCCGAGATGGTGCCCCAACTCGTGGAGGACGGTCCTCCTGATCTCCTCCCGCAGCTCGTCGTCGTCGAGCTCGAGGGCGAGGTGGGGCCGGTAGAAGATGACGATCCGGTCGGGCAGCACGCCGAAGTAGTCGCCACGTTCCGCCAGCGAAACGCCCTCGTAGATGCCAAGCACGTCCCCTTGCTCCGGTGTCGGGCTGTCCTCGACCACCACTATCAGGTTGTCGATCTCTTCGATGACCCATTGGGGGAGCGCCTCGATGACACGATCGACCTCCGACTCGAATTCGTGACGCCTCATGTCACCACGGTGTGGTCGTCGAGATGGGACAGGTGCAACTCTTCGGTGACGACCTTCTTGATCCGCATGACCGCGGTGTGCACGTCAGCGAATCGGGTGTAGAGAGGTGACAGCCCGAGCCGGATGTTGTCGGGCCTGCGGAAGTCGGGTATCACGTTCGCATCCTCGATCATCGCCCGGTTGATCGGCCACGCCATCTCGTGTCGTAGAGAGATGTGTGAGCCCCGCAATTCGGACTCCATTGGGCTCGCCAGATCGAAACCCAGTTCTTCAAGATGGTCCCGCCATTGCCCGATCAGATAGTCGGTGAGCGCGACGGACTTGTCTCGGATCGGCTGGGGCCCAGCTTCGAGAACCGAGTCGAGCCCGGGCTCGATGGCCGCCAGGGAGATGATGGGCATCGTCCCCGCGTGGAATTTGCGAATCCCAGAGGTGGGCTCGAACTCGAGGTCGAAGTCGAAGGGCTCGTCGTGGGCCCACCAACCGGGGATCGGGTTGTCGAGTTCGTCGACCAAGCCGCCACGCATGTAGAGGAACGCCGGGCTGCCCGGACCGCCGTTGAGATACTTGTAGGTGCAGCCGACAGCGAGATCCACGCCCCATCCTGTGAGGTCGATGGGCATCGACCCGGCGCTGTGACTGCAGTCCCATAGAGTCAGCGCCCCTGCTTCCCGGGCCAGCCGGGAGAGGGCTGCGACGTCGTAGGTGTATCCCGATGCGTATGTGGTGTGCGAGAGCGACACCAGGGCGGTGGTCTCGTCGATGGCTGAAGCCAGACCATCGACAGGGCCGTGTACGCCATCCGAGGAAACGATGTCGAGCTCGCCGCCACATGTCTCGGCGACGGCGTTGAGGATGTAGACGTCCGACGGGAAGTTCAGGTCGTCTGTGACGATCCGGCTACGACTCGACGGAGCGGCTGAGAGAGCTGCCAGCGCCAGCTTGTAGAGATTGACCGACGTCGAGTCGGAGATGAGCACCTCTCCCGCTTCTGCTCCCAGCAGCGGGGCCAGCTTGTCTCCGAGCCTCAGTTGGAGGTCCCACCAACCCTCGTTCCAGGAGCGAATCAGCCGGTCTCCCCATTGGAGGCGGGTTACGTTCTCAACAGTCTCAGGCGTTTCGACCGGGAGCCTGCCCAGTGAGTTGCCATCGAGATAGATCAGGTCCTGGTCGGTGTGGACGAAACGATCGCGGAAGCGGCGGAGCGAGTCTGCGGAGTCGAGATCGAGAGCCTTGTCATATCCCGAGGCTTCGGGATATGGGCCGAGATCGGACAGCGTCATGGCCCCGCATTGTTGCACCGCCGTATCGACTAGCGCCCCTGGCCTCGGTAGCCTGTTGATCCTCCCGGGCCGTTAGCTCAGTCTGGCTAGAGCGCTCGCCTCACACGCGAGAGGTCAGTGGTTCAAGTCCACTACGGCCCACCAGGTTTTTCGACTCTTCTCTGCTTCCAGGGGGTCTATCAGGGGGTCTATCCCAGTTGCAGGCAGCCCCTGAGAGCCGTCGCAGACGCCGGAAGAAGCCAAGCGCCGCGGGGCCGCTCCGGATGCGAGAACGCCCCGCAATCGATTGTCCTGCGTCGGATCGTCGGCCACGGGGCTTTCTCTGTGGGACCTCGACCCTCACGACTAAACCCAAAGGGCTGAGGCCATTGTCGGAGAGACCCTACAGAACCCTCTGAGGCATACGCGTTTTGAGAACAGTCGAGATTGCCGGATATTCGGCTTGGTTCTGGCATGTTGCGGCGCGTTATTGCGCTGTCGGGGTGGAGTCACAAATAGACTTCGTGGCCATGGTTGAAGCTTCAGACGACTTTGAGTGGGTCTGGCACACCGGAGCCAGATTCGAACGGACCTTCTTCGAGGAGAATGTTGCTGAGGCGAGAGAGTACGACTGGGCCCGCAGCCACTGGAGCGAGGATGACGTCGACACTCACTGCATTGTCTGCTTGTACGCGATCGGGACCGAGAACAAGCCCTACTACAAGTTCCGCGGC
>DASUUP010000077.1:0-4888 GCA_036373995.1 Acidimicrobiia bacterium | reverse complement strand
TCCACGAAATAGTCGGTCAGTGGTGCTCAGGGCAGGGGGACCTGTTTCCTCCGGGCATCAGCGGTGGTTCGAATGCCGACAACTTCGCCCAGCCGTTGTTTGCAAGCGGATTTGCGTCGATCGTCGCTCCGTTCGACCCAGACGGGCCGGGAGGACAAGACGAAGGAGTGCTGGTGGCATTCGACTTCGACCATCCGGCATCCAAGATCACCGGGCTCGGCTTCTTCGTCCAAATCGACGAAATGCCCGACGGCACACCCGTCTATGTCGAGGCGTTCGAGCTCAACAGGGCACACGCGTTCACCAACTGCAAGAGGCTCAGATAGACGAGGATGGTCAAGTAGGAGGGACCCCATTGCCCGGGGTCCCTCCACGCCATCTCACGTCCCTCGCCCTGTCCGCTGAGCTTCTCGTCCCAACCTGTCTGTCCACCCCCTGGGCATGAAAGGCGACGACTCTCTCAGAGCCGCTCCTCTTCCGCCCTTCGACATCCCTGGTAACGATCTGGATTGGGTCGCCTCCCCGGACCTGCGCCGTACCGGGGAAGCTGGTGACCGCTGCCTCCTATGCACGTCGCGGAAGCTAGATGGTCACGCTCAAGGATCTCTCAACTGACCCGAGTCGAGATCACGGATCTCTCTCGGGCCAGCCAGGCCATGATCTTGGCGTACACGTCGTCGACGGACATTTCGGCTCCCCGAGCCCAGGCCTCGTCACGGACTTGCGGCTCAACACTCTCCATGGCGAGGCTGTACTCCGGCTCGCGGGTAGATTCGAGTACCTCGAGCCTGAACTCCGCTTTCGACTCAATCCTGTCAACGTGGGCACGCGTCCAAACGTCATACGGTGCGAACAACTCGAGGGCCACAAGGAACTCCCCGTCGTGCGTCGCCAACCTGGCAACGTCGGTGGCGCAGCGCAGAATCACAAAGGTGATGTCGAGGCGGTGAGCGATCGCCGCCGACTCTTCGAGAAGCTCGATCGCACTAGGCCGATCCGACTCCACCAGCATCGAGGCCAACTCTTCGCCTCGAAGCGATCGACACCAGAAATCACCATGATCGGCCAGTTCGCCCAATCCAAGCTCATAGATGGGCAGGGCTCGCTCACGGTCACCCAAGAGACGCAGCGCGTCGCCACGGAGTGTTAATGCATGGACCTCGACTGTCTTGGAGAATGTGGCAATAGCAATGTCCTCGGCCCGTTTCGACCAGCGAAGCGAGTCTTCGAGACGTCCTACATGCAGAGCGGCGTCGGCCAGCCACCACAGAGACCAAGCTTGCGGCCATCTACCAGAGCTGTCCTGCCGGGCCCACCACCAGCCTCGCATCCCATGGATCAGGTGCGCTCATCTACTCCCTTTCCGGCGCCGGAGGACAGACTTTGCGATATCTCCGGATGGCGCGCGATTCGTGAGACAGGAGGCAGGCTCCGCTAGCCAAGGGAGTGTGGGCCCGCTTGCAATCCGCGACCTGGGCACAGGACAGATGATCGTGGAACTGGACGGGTTCTGCTCGTTCAGCCAGCTGTCACCAGATCCCCCAGAAGAGCAAGGTGACTGCCGACAGTTTCCCGAGCAACCATTTGCATTCCTTGGATGGCTGGTTGCCTGGGCGCCCGATGGGCAGCGAATCGCGGCGGCCAACGCCGCCCAGTCTCATGGAGCGCTGGCCTCATGGGACGTGGCCACGGGAGACATCGTGCACACACGCGACCTTGGTTCAGGGGTGACGGTTTGGGACATGCTGTTCACACGGAACGGACGACACATCATCGCCACGGTGATCGAAGAAGGCTCGCCAACCACGATTGAGGTGATAGACGCCGACTCCTGGGAGGTGGTCAGCGAGACGGAGGTGGATCCAAGCGTCAGCGGATCTGGCCGGCTGGGTCTCGTGGGTTTCACCACTGACGGACATCTGCTCGCTATCGGGGCATGGAGAGGTCCGGGCACGCCCGCCCTACATTGGATCGACCCTGACGCGATGCGGGTCGAGAGGTCCAGGGATCGGATCCATGAGGGGGTGCCGCGAGTGGGCGCCATGAGCCCCGACGGCACCCTGGTCGCCACCGGGGCCACCGATGGGTTGGTCCGGGTGTGGAGCACCGAGACTGGTGAGCTCCTTCATCAGATCCCGTTCAGAGACGCTTCCGCGCAGGCAGTCAGCTTCATCGACGACGACCACCTGGTGATCGGAACGGGCGGTGGTGAGGCGTTGGTCATGACCATCGATACCGAGGAGTTGCTCGATGTCGTTGGAGACTCGCTCACTCGCGGACTGACACCGATCGAGTGTGAGCGGTTCAACTTCGGAGACGACTGTCCCACCCTCGCCGAGACGCGGAGCAGCTAAGGCGAAACGCGAGGACTCTTGAGCGGCTATTGAGCGCCCTCCTGTCCAATGTCAGTCCCCGACACGAGTCGGGAGAAGCCCAAGGCACCAAAAGGAGTGGTCATGCCCGCCGTAGAGGAAAGCATCATCATCAAACGTTCCCCAGACACGGTGTTCCGCTTCACCACCGACGCTGTGAACGTGCCGAGATACAGCTCCAATGTCGTCGAGTACGCGATGTTGGAGGAGGGGCCGATGGGGGTTGGATCCAGGGTCAGGGGCAGCGTCAAGGTGGCCGGGCGACGGATCGACTTCACCTACGAGGTCATCGAATTCGATCCACCGACTCGCTACGTGAGCAAGGCCGTCGAGTCCCCTATTTCCTTCCGGGTGACTCAGCACTACGAGCCAACGGCCGACGGCACCCGCCTCGACTGGCTCACTGAGTCCGACGGCTTTGGAGGGTTCTTCGGGAAGCTCACCGAGTCGGTGGTGGTCAGCCTCCACTCCCGTGATCTACGATCGAACCTGGAGCGTCTCAAGAGCCTGATGGAAGCGGAGACACCATGACCACGGAACTGGACGAACGGACCGAGGAGATACGACTCGCCGGAAATCTAGGGCTTTGGTTCGTGATCGTGCTCACGGCGGTGCTCCTGGTCCATCCTTTCGGCACCACCGAGCTCTACGACGACGGCCATCAGTTCCTCGAGCACGTCGACGCACTATGGGTCTCAATCCACTTCGTGGCCGCCGTGTTGTTCCTGGGGATACTGCTCCCCATCGGCGCCTGGGCGCGTCATCTCGGCAATCCGAGAGCGCGCTCGATTGGACGATTGGCCTTCTATGTCGCCATTGCCGGGACGACTGTCGGTCTGATCCATCTCACCGCCACCGACACCACCACGTTCCTGGCCTTTGCCGACACGTTCGAAGCGGGTGGGGGCAACGAACTGGTCGATCTGGGCGCGGACTTGTTGTTGCGGCTGCACGCCGCCACTTTCGTCGCCTGGGTGACCTCCTACTTCTTCGCCCTACCTGTCGTTCTGGGCTGGGCTGCAGCTGCCGACGGACGGTTCCCGGCCTGGTATCCGTGGCTCGCCTGGGTTGCGGCCGCGCTTGCCGGGATCTCTGCGGTACTCACCCTCATGGGAGGTCAACTGACGACATTGTCAGAGATGGGGATCTTCCGCCCGTCAGTGACCCTGTATCTGGTCTGGTTACTCGTGACGACGTGGTGGATGAGAAGAGGGACAGTGCTGAGGGCCTCCCCCGCTGACTGACAAGTCTCCCGACCCCGGAGTCAGTCACGCGCGACCCAATCCGGTGCTCCAATTCATGAGTGAGCACTCCCTATCTCCACGTTCCCGTGGAAAACCTCGTCGGGGTCGTATGCCTGCTTGATCTCCTGAAGTCGTGACCGGTTCGCTCCCCAGACTTCACCAAGACGGTCTTCCTCGTTGCGGTCGACGTAGTTGGGGTACACCCCGCCTGACCCGTACGGAGCGATCGCGGAGTGCAGGTCACGAGTCCACTCCACGGCAGCGTCGTCGTCGTCGGCTTCGGACCAACCCGAGGAAATCCCGAGTCCGAAGACGGCATCACGATGAGCGAAGGCGGTGGCCGAGCCCTCGACCCTGGAGATCTCCCCGCCCATCGGCTCGATGAAGACATTGGAATAGGCTCCGGGGAGTGGGTCGACCCGTTCCGCCAACAGTGAGATCAACTCGTCAGGAAGCCCATCCAGATAGGTCGCCTTCCAGTAGTAGCGCCCTCCTTCGGGTGCGCCTGCGTCGAAACTGCTCTGCAGCGCGGCGTAGGGCATGGGTGCCAGCACCGAGAGAGCCGACGGGCCGATTTCTGTCAGCGGGGCCAGCGTCTGCTCACCATCGTTGACATCGCCGGCATACGAACCGACCAGCGCCAGGGTTGTCTTTCCATGGTCCTCCTCGGGAAAGGGCTCGACCGGCGGCACGTTAATGAACAAGGCGTAACAGCTCGCCTCGTCCGGGGCGGCAAGCATGAAATCGCGGTAGGAGGTGAGCACGGCGCCGGCCTGGTCCATCGAATAGAACGCCTGGGCGGTCATCACCTCTGGCCCTATCTCGTGGAGACGGAACTCGAACGAGGTGACGATGCCGAAGTTGCCGCCCCCGCCGCGCAACGCCCAGTACAGGTCGGGATGGTCGTCCGCCGATGCGACAACCACCTGGCCGTCGGCCAGAACCACCTCTGCCGAGATGAGGTTGTCGACGGTCAGCCCGATGGCCCGGGCAAGGTGGCCGACTCCTCCTCCCAGGGTGAGACCGGCGACACCGGTGCGTGAGTCGACTCCCCCGGTTACCGCCAGACCGAAGGCCTGGGTCTCCCGGTCGACCTGACCCCACGTGGCGCCGGCTCCAACCCGTGCAGTCTTCGAACGGTGGTCGACGTGGACGTCATCCATCTCAGAGAGGTCGATGACCACTCCACCGTCGGCCACTGCCTTGCCGGCGACGCCGTGACCGCCACCCCGTGCCGTGACAGGGAGACCGCTGCTTCGCGCGTACTCCAGT
>DASUUP010000076.1:0-5177 GCA_036373995.1 Acidimicrobiia bacterium | reverse complement strand
CGCGAGCGGGACAACCTGGGCGACACTGTGCAGGCTACGGTCGAGGAGTTCTTCCCGGGGTTCGGCGACCTGGTGTTGCATCGCGAGGTCGTCACCCCGCTCGACATCGAGCGGCTCATCGGGTTGAGCGAGGGCAACATCTTCGCCGGCGAGCTGTTCGAGTCGCAGCTCTTCTTCAACCGGCCGGCGCCCGGCTGGAACCAGTACCGGACGCCGATCGAGGGCTACTACCAATGTGGCTCCGGCACCCACCCCGGCGGGTGTGTCATGGGTGCGCCGGGACGCTTCGCATCCCAGCAGATCCTGTCGGACCTCGAAAGGAAATAACAGTCCTCCAACCGTAGAGGCGGACTTGATCTCAGATCAGACGCACAATTCGCCGTCGACGCCGCGGCCGCAGATGACCAAGACTTCCACGTTGCTGAGCGTGAACCCGTTGGCTGCTTCCTCGGCGAAGACGTGGAGGCGGAGCCCGCGCACCGCGTCGTCGGCGAGACCGATGACGTCATAGGTCACCTCGAAGAGGTCACCCTCGGTGACCGGCGTGACCTGCACCACCGAGGTTCCGGGCTCGTCGTCCTGGACGAACACCTCGGCGACTTCTTCGGCAAGACCGGTCATGGTGGAGTTGGTCGGGTAGCCACCAAGGGCCGACACGACTTCAGCCGTCCGGTCGTCGACCGCACCGGCATAGCCGACATAGCTCAGATTCACCCAGCCCCGAATTCGCTCGAACTCGACCTCGATCCAGAAGGAGCGGGGCAGCCGCCTGGTATTGCCCTGCGCGACCAAGTCTTCGTGAGTCGGTGGGATCTCTCCGATGATCTCCTCGCTGACGCCGGGGCCGGCTCTGAGGTTCAGGACGTCGTCGTGGGCCACCCCGATGACCATGAGGACGTCTCCTTCTCCAGGTCCGAAGTCGATCGGCGTGCCGGCGAGTGTGGAAGTGGTGCTGACCGGCGACGTCGTCGTGGTTGCCGGCGCCGTGGTCGTGGTCGTGGTCCTCGGCGCCGTCGTGGTCGTCGACGAAACGGTCGTCGACGTTGTCGTCGGGGGCGGCTGGGTGGTGGTTGATGCGCCACCGGTACCCGAACCGCACGCCGCGATCAGCAGTCCAAGGAGAGCGAAGAGGTGAACTCTCGTTGTTCTCATGCCGGTATGACGGTGCCGAGGCCGATTCTGGGTGACATCTCTCATAGCGAACGTCGACGACATCGTCTGCGGTTCCTGGTGTGGCTGGGTCAACCCAAGGCTTCGTAGATCTCCCAGGTGCCGGGCACACCCTTCAGAGGGTGAGCTCCGCGTTCCTCGAATACCAGATCGGACCCAACGACGAGGTCTCGCACTGTCCTGGATACGAAAACCTGACCTGGCCCGGCAAGGGAAGCGATACGCGCCCCGATGTGGACACCCATGCCGGCTATGTCGTCGGCCACCAACTCCACCTCGCCGGTGTGGACGCCGGCGCGAACCTCGATCCCCAAGGGCCTCACCGAATCCCGGATGGCTCGAGCGGCGCGGACTCCGCGTGCCGGCCCATCGAACGTGGCCAGAAATCCGTCACCTGCCGTTCCTCGCTCCTGGCCTCGATAACGCTCTATCTGGCGGCGAATGATCGAATTGTGCCGTTCCAGCAGGGGACGCCATCCGCGGTCTCCTAGTTCAGCGGCCCACTCGGTGGAGCCGACGATGTCGGTGAACACCACCGTGGCGAGCGCTCGCTCCGGTCGTGCCGTTTCGCGATGACCGGTGATGAATTCTTCGATCTCGTCGATCTTCGGTGTCGGATCTTCGATCCAGAAGAAGTGCGAATCGCCGGGGAGCTCCACGAGCTTGGCATTGGGGATCTGCGATGCAATCCACCTGCCTTCCTCGATCCGAACGTCGGTGTCCTCGGTGCGGTAGATGCACAGAGTTGGAACCTGGATCGTGGGGAGAATCGAGCGGGTGTCCATCAGAGTGTTCATACGGAGCAACGTCGCCGCCGCCTTCGGCGTGGCGCCCAGCCGGAAGTAGCGAGCAACCCAGTCTCGAAATGTTGGGTCGTCGGCCCGGGAACCGAGGGTGTAGGCGGGCACGAGGTGAGGGTCGCCCCAGGTCTCCTCGGTGACGCGAGCCTCCTCCTCTCGGCTTTCCGCCGTGGGTGCCCACGGGTAGTCGTCGGAGCGAGTGCGCTTGGCGTAGGAGCCGATCAAGATGAGGCCCGTGGTGCGCTCCGGGTAGGTGGCGGCGAAGAGAGCCGCCATGTTCCCTCCCTCGGAGTGGCCCATGAGTGTTGCTCGATCGATCCCGGCCGCTTCCATCACCGAATGGACGTCGTCCATCCGCTGCTCTAGTCCCGGCAGGTCGGTGGGGTCGACCGGGTCCGACATCCCGGTTCCCCGCTTGTCGAAGATGGTGACTCTGGAGAAGGTGGAGAGTCGTCGCAGAATCGACGCCAGGATGGGGTCGTCCCACATGATCTCGATGTTGGAAACCCATCCCGGCACGTAAACGAGATCGGGCCCGTCTCCGAACACCTGATAGGCGATGTTGACATCGCCGCTCCGGGCGTATTGGGTGGTGTGCACGCCGGCGGATTGTAAAGGGCGCGGCCGCGCTCAGTACTTTGCCAGCTCCTGGGCCCGGGCCACTATGGCCTCGGGGGTGGGATAGAGGGCGTTCTCCAATGCACCGGCGTAGGGCATGATGGGGACATCGGGCAGGCCGTAACGCTTCACCGGTCCGTCGAGCCATTCGAAGGTCTTGTCGGCGATCTGGGCCGCGATCTCGGCGCCGTAGCCGACGAACTCGTTGTCCTCGTGGATGATCAAGGCTTTCGACGTCTTCTTGATGGACTCCTCGATCGTGGGCCAGTCGAGTGGTTTGAGCGTGCGGAGGTCGATGACCTCCGGGCTGATCCCGAGCTCTTCGAGCACGGGCACAGCCTCCATCGTGAAGTGGGCCATCGCCCCGTAGGTGATGATGGTGAGGTCGGTGCCGGTGTGACGGATAGCCGCCTTGCCCAGGGGAACCCGATGTCGCCCCTGTGGGAACGGGCCCTTGGCCAGGCGGTAGAGCTTCTTGGGCTCCAGGATCATGACCGGGTCGGGGTCCTCGACCGCGGAATGGAGGAGACCCTTCACGTCGGCGGGTGTCGATGGGATCACCACCTTCAGGCCGGGGACGTGGGCGTAGAACGACTCCACCGACTGCGAGTGGTACTGGGCGCCGTGGATGCCCGCGCCGTAAGGCGTGCGGATGACGATGGGGACGTTCCAACGGCCGTTCGATCGATAGCTCACTCGCGCCGCCTCGGAGACGATCTGGTCGAAAGCGGGGTGGATGTAGTCGGCAAACTGGATCTCGGGCAGGACCTTGTACCCGGTGGCCGACATCCCGATGGCGCATCCGATGATCGACGACTCGGCGATCGGCGTGTTGAAACAGCGTTCGGGGCCGAATTTCTCAGTCAAACCTTCGGTGGCCTTGAACACGCCACCTTTGCGGCGGGCCACATCTTCGCCGAAGAGGACGGCGTCGTCGTGTGCCTCGAAGATCTCGTGCAGAGTCTTGTTGATCGACGTGATCAGATTGACCGTCTCGCCTTCGGGCGTTGGCTCCGGCTCCAGCGCAGCCGGGCCCGGCTCGATCACTCTGGCGTATACGTGCGTGGTCGGCTGATCGGGATTGGGAGCAGCCTCTGCCTCCTCCACTGCCTTCGCCAAGACCGCCACGACTTCGTCGTCGAGCTGCGACTCCCGGGCCTCGGTGAGCAGCCGGTGCTCTATCAGGTACTGCTTGAGCCGGCCCAGCGGGTCTTTCTTACGCCAGCGCTCCACTTCTTCCCGGCTCCGGTAGAGGGCGTCGTTGTCGTCGGATGTGTGGGCGTAGTACCGGTAGGTCTCGGCCTCTATGAGCGTCGGTCCTTCACCGGAGCGGGCTCGGTCCACCGCATGCTGCATGGTCTGTAGCACCTCGAACGGGTCGTTGCCGTCGATGAGGTGGCCGGCGAACCCGTAACCCTTGGCCCGGTCGGCTATCTTGCCGGCGACTTCTTCTTCCGTCGGCACCGAGATGGCGTAGTGGTTGTTCTCGATGACGCAGATGAGTGGTAGGTCGTGGATCCCCGCCCAATTCATGGCCTCGTGCCAATCGCCCTCCGAGGTTGCACCCTCGCCGCCATAGACGACGGCGACTCCACCGGTTCCCCTCAGCTTGAGACCATGTGCCACGCCCGCTGCGTGCGGGAACTGGCTGCCGATCACCGATGACTGAGTGAACACATTGCGGTCGGGATCGGACCAGTGGCTGGGAAGCTGGCGACCTCCGGATGAGGGATCGTCCCGCTTGGCGAACACGCCGAGAAACACCTCGATCGGAGTGAAACCCCAGGCCAGAGCGACACCCATGTCCCTGTAGTAGGGGAGGACCCAGTCGCGTTCGGGGTCGAGGGCAAACACCGACGCCACCTGGACCGCTTCGTGTCCGGACGACCCCAACACGAAGGCGGCCCGACCCTGGCGCTGCAAGGCGAACATGCGGTCGTCGACACGACGCGTGAGCAGCATCAGCCGGTACATCTCGATGACCTGATCGTCGGTCAGGCCGAGACTCCCGTGGTCGAGGTTGGACTCCAACATCGCTAGTTCCGATCGTCCCCGCTACGACGAAATCGTCTCAGGTCGCCGATCTCCTTGATCCTCTCGTCGGCCACCATGATGGCGGCCTCGTTGGGTGTGATGCCGTGGTTGTCGGCCTTCTCCAGGATCTTCATTGTCGATTCATAGATTGCGTCGACCCTGTGCAGAGCTCTGGTCCGGGAGTACCCCTGCAACTCGTCATAGACGTTGATGAGGCCGCCCGCATTGACCACGAAGTCCGGGGCATAGAGGATTCCCCGCTCGGCGATCCGCCGGGCATCTTCGTCGGTGGCCAGCTGGTTGTTGGCACTGCCGACGATGGCCCGGCAATTGAGCCGGGGGATCGTACTCTCGTTGAGCCCGGCACCGAGGGCACAGGGGGAGAGGATGTCACAGTCGACGGTGTAGATCTCGTCCTGCTCCACGGGTTTGACACCGAAGGCCTCGACGGCCATCTCGATCGCAGGCTCGTAGGCGTCGGTGACGATCACGTCGGCCCTGGCTTCGACGAGGAGTCGGACGAAGGCCGATCCCACCTTCCCCACTCCCTGCACG
>DASUUP010000075.1:0-9684 GCA_036373995.1 Acidimicrobiia bacterium | reverse complement strand
ACCATGCGATACCGCAGTCAGGCCCTCACCCCGCACCAATACCAACGTCCCGAAGATGAGATCGTCGGAGCGAGCCAGCACGATCTCGTAGTCGAGCTCCGCCGACTCGATAGCCACCTCCCACGGCCTGCTTGCCTCGTGGAGGAATACCAGGTCGGGGTCGACGGTCCTGATGTAGTCGATGACATCGGAGTACTGCTCGTTGCTCGACAGCAAGTTGAAGGTCATGACCCTTATGTCGTCCCCGCCCACCCGGGCGTCTGCAGGTGAGCCGATGTACAGGGGCAGGACGACGACGAGATTGATCAGGGCCACGCCCAGAACTGCATAGCCGGTCTTTCGCCATTTGGACATCATGATGATCAGTCCGAGAAGGGCCAGCGCCACGACGTACTGGGCCCTGAAGTTGGCGAGCACGTCGAGCCACCAGACCCACCGGCCGAAGAACGCCGCCAGCGTCACTACCGCCAGGGCGACGGCCGGGATGGCAACGAGAATCACCAGGTCAGGCTAGAAGCGAGCGATTTCCTAGGTCCTGTGTCGTGGGCCCGTAGCTAGGAAGCAATCGCCCTGCCGTTTTCGGGGCCGTAGCCCCTGGATGAAGCGCATACCAGGAAATCTGATCATGCCGGTCTATTCCTCCTCGACATCAGGGGGCTCCCCTGGATCGGGTATGCCTTGCTCCGCCGCCCAGGAACGCGCCACCTCATAGGCCTCCATCTTCGAGTAGGGCCCATCCTCGATTCGTTTCTCGAGAAGGATGGACATGATCTCACCCACCTTCGGGCCCGGCTCGATCCCCAGGTAGGACATGAGTTCGTTGCCGTTGATCGGTGCACGAAGCTTGGCCAGCTCTTCCTGCGCGGAGAGGTGCTCGATCCGGGCCTCGAGCTCGTCGATCCGAGCCTGGATCAGCCGCTCCCTTCGCTCGTTGGCAGTTGTCACGTCGCAGCGAACGAGCTCGTTGAGGCGATCGAGCAGATGCCCGGAATCGCGCACATAACGGCGGACAGCCGAGTCGGTCCACCCAAGCTTCAGCGTGTGAGGACGAAGGTGCAGGTACACGAGCTGGGACACGTCCTCGACCACGTCTTTCGGATAGCGCAGCTCCTTGAGACGGCGACGAGCCATCCGAGCACCCACCACCTCGTGGTGGTGAAAAGTGACACCCCCAGGCCCGAACTCGCGTGTCTCGGGCTTTCCCACGTCATGAAGCAGCGCGGCCAGACGTAACACCAGGTCGGGGCTGGCCTTGTCCACGACAGCGAAGGTGTGCGCCAGCACGTCCTTGTGGTGATGCTCCGGATCCTGCTCCATGGCGAGACCAGGGAGTTCGGGGAGAAAGTGGTCGGCGAGACCAGAATCCACGACAAGGCCGAGGGCCTCGCCCGGAGCGGGAGCAACCAGCAGCTTGGACAGCTCGTCGCGGATTCGCTCCGACGACACGATGCCGAGACGGGAAGCCATCCCCTTCACGGCCTCCAGGGCCCTCTCGTCTGGAACGAACCCGAGCACAGCCTGGAACCGGAAGAGCCGCAGCATCCGCAACGGGTCGTCGCCAAACGAGATCTCCGGGTCGAGGGGTGTTCGCAACGTGGTACGTGCGATGTCGGCGAGACCCTCGTAGGGGTCGATCGCCTCGAGCTCGGGGAGGGACAAGGCGATGGCGTTGATCGTGAAGTCACGCCGACTCAGATCGGTCTCGATGTGGTCTGAGAAGGTCACGTGCGGCTTGCGCGAGTCATCGCGATAGATCTCGTCTCGGAAGGTCGTGATCTCCACGGTTTGTCCGTCACGACGTGCTGCAACGGTCCCAAACTGCGCCCCGACCTCGTATACGACGTCGGCCCATGGCTCGATCAGCTCCTTCACCCGGTCGGGACGGGCACTGGTGGCAAAGTCGTAGTCCTCCAGGGCGCGGCCGAGGAAGGCGTCCCGAACCGAGCCGCCCACCAAGAAGATCTCCTCTCCGGCGCGGCCGAAGACATCCGCCAGCTGGGACGGAGGCAGCTCGGGTCGCGTCAAGAATCGAAGCCGCTCGGGGATCACGAGGAGCAGGTTATCGGTGCGCCCCGGTCAGCCCCAGGTGGAATAGAGGAGACGGCGTCTCAGATGGCGACGCCGGCGGCCAGTGCCTTGGCCTTGACCTCGTGTGTGTTGCGGACGAAGGGCAGGATCGACTCGATATTCACGCCACCGCCGAGCACATGCTCGAGGAGAGCCTGGTCGAAGGTCTGCATGCCGTGGAAACCGCCCTCCTTCATCACCTCGATGAGGTGGGAGGGCTCGGCGCCACTGCTGATCCACTCCTGGGATCGCTCGTTGTTGGTGAGGATCTCACAGCCGAGCACCTGACCGGACTGGCCGGCATCCACCAGAATCTGGCTGATCACAGCCTTGAGTTGGCTGGCGAGCTGCCCCCGGATGATCCCTTGCTGCTGCTCGGGGAACATCGAGATGAGACGGTTGACGGTATCGGCCGGGTCACTCGTCCGCATCGAAGAGAGCACCAAGTGACCGGTCTCCGCGGCGTCGATCGCAGCCTGAGCCACATCCGGCGCAGAGATCTCCGACACCAAGATGACGTCGGTGTCGTGACGCATGGCGGCCCGGACGGCACCGGCGACATTCTTGGTGTCTACGCCCACCTCTCGCTGGACGACCACCGAGCGCTTGTCCGGGTGAAGGACTTCGATCGGGTCCTCGATCGTGATGATTGCCCGGCCCTTGTTCGAGTTGATCCAGTCGATTATCGACGCCATCGTGGTCGTCTTCCCCGAACCGGACGGGCCTGTCACCAGAATGAGCCCGGAGTCGAGCCCGGCGATGCGCTCCATGGACTTGGGAAGGCCCAGCTCGGCAAACGAGCGAGACCCGGGGACGACTCGACGGAGGACCAGCGAAACAGACCCGCGCTGTCGGAATGCGGTGGCACGGAAACGGCCAAGCTCGTGCTTGCCATACGCGAAATCGGTGGAGCCGGTCTCATCGAAGTCACGCGCCGCCTTTTCGGTGAACATCGCCTCGGCGTAAGCGCGAGTGTCGGCGGGTCGTAGTGGCTCGTAACCATCTAGTCGGCGCAGTTCGCCGTCGATGCGCACGATCGGCGCGGAGCCCACCTTGAGGTGGATGTCGGACGCACCGTGTGTGACTGCCTGCTTCAACAGGACGTCGACGTTGTTCTCCATCGGCTCAGATACCTCGCCTAGCTCCGAGCAGGGTTATCGGCGGAAACGACGCCGGGTTTAGCGGAATGGGTCAGACCGACCAGTGCCGGGCGATGGCCGAAGCGGCCGTCTCGAGCGCCGTCACCGACTGTGGCGGAGAGACACGGCTCCCCTCCAACGGGGGCTCGCCGCTCATCCCGAGGACCGTCGCCCGGGCAGATTCGCGCAGGGCATCGAGGTCGTAGCCTCCTTCGAGGGCGAACACGGTGCGATCGACCGGATGAGCCGCCCCCAGCTCGGCCGCCATCCACCCATAGTCGGGCGACTCCAGACGCAAATGGGCCAGATGATCGGCGGCGTGGGCGTCGAAACCAGCACTGACGAGCACCCAGGACGGCTCGAACTGAGAAACCACCGGTATGACCAGCTCGGCCCAGGCCTGTCGATAGACGTCGCCCGCGGTCCCCGCCGGGAGGGGGATGTTGACGATGGTGCCCTTGGCATCGCCCTCGTCGATGTCCCCCACGCCTCCCTCGAAGGGATAGAAGTGGTCCTGATGAATCGACACGTAGAGCGCGCCCGGATCGTCTCCCACCATGGCTTGAGTGCCGTTGCCGTGATGCACATCCCAGTCGAGGATCGCCACCCGCTCCCCCTTCGAACGCAGGTAGGCAGTGGTCACTGCCACGTTGTTGAAGAGGCAGAAGCCCATGGCTTTGCCGGGAAGGGCGTGGTGGCCAGGGGGGCGGCACAGGGCAAAACCGGTGGCGTCGCTGCGCGTCTCGAGCTCTTCGACCAGGGCTCGCACACCACCGGCGGAAGTGAGAGCGGCTTCCCATGAGTCTCTAGTTACGAAGGTGTCCATGTCGAGAGCGCCCCCTCCAGACGCGCAGAACCTGTCGATCGCCTCGATGTAGGTGGGATCGTGGACCAGGCCCAACTCGCTGCGCTCGATCGCAGGCGACTCGATCTCGACGACTTCCAGCCCGCTCTCGTCGATCCCAGCCCGGACCGCCTCTACTCGAGCCGGCCGCTCGGGGTGTAATGGCCCGGTGTCATGAAGCAGCGCCGAGGGGTGGCTGGCAACTACTACCTCCATCTTCATACTCTCCCACAAGTGGCGACACTTCTCCGCGTCGAAGGACCCTGGCCGGGGTCGATCACCCTGAGTGCGGGTTTCTTCAAGGCCAGAGCCCGGCCCTGGAACGACGTCTGCACCGACCCGTTGGTCCGCCTGGACCGAGGTGGAACCGAGTTCTTGAGATCGGTGTCAGCACATCTCGTCGACATGGGGGCCGGCTCGATCTACTCCCCGGCCTTGTATCCCGACGCGACAGGCGTGTGGCGCCGTAGCGGCTTCCAGACACATGCGGAGCTCGCAGTGATGGAGCGGTCCCTGAGTCTGGAGCCCAGAGCCACCAGCCGTGTCGTGTCGGTCTCGAGTCAGCCCGATTGGAGGTCGGTCTTGCGGGTGGATGGAGCTGCCTTCGAGGGATTCTGGCGAATGAGCGGCCTCGCCCTGCAGGAGGCGTACGAGACCAGTCGTACGACCACCCTTCTGGAGACGCTCGTGGGAGACGACCTGGCCGGATACGCCATCGTGGGCAACCAATGGGGGGTTTCCTACCTCCACCGCATCGCGGTCCACCCCGATCACGCCGGCAACGGCCTGGGGAGTTCCCTGCTGGACGCCGCTGCTTCCTGGGGCCGCGCCCACGGAGCCCATTCGATGGTGCTCAACGTCCGCGAGGTCAACAAGAGGGCACAGCGGCTGTACGAGCGATGCGGCTTCACCCACACCGGGACCCGACTCACCGTTCTTCGTCACCAACCCGACGACATGCTGAACTGATCCGGTGCCGGCAGCCATACCCGACCGCTTTCAGCTGGAGGTCCGTCTCGGGCGGGACGGAGACATCGAGGAGTGGCTGGCCACGGACTCGTCCCTCGACCGTCCCGTCCTGGTCCGGAGCCTGGGCCCCGAGTCGTCTCCCGAGAGAAGACACCAATTCGTCGGGTCGGTGGCCAACGCGGCCGCTACGAGCCATTCCCATCTGGCCAGGGTGTTTGCCGTCGCCGAGGTGGAGGGCGGCGCATACGCGGTGATCGAGTGGACGGGCGGCGCCACCCTGGCCGATCGGGTGTCCGCCAACCAGCCGGTGGAACTACCCGACTTCCTCCCGAATGCCTCGGGACTGGCCGGCGCTCTCGCCGCCTTGCACGAGCATGGGACTGTCCACGGACGGATCGACACCTCGGCAATCTCGTATTCGGGCGCCCATCCGGCGAAGCTGGGCGCATTCGGGCGGCCGGCGACCACCGATGCCGAGGGCGATGTGCGAGCCCTGTCAGCCGCGCTCGAGACGGCACTGACCGGCTCTCCCCCGGGGGGGCCGCCACCTTCCGAGCGTGTGGACGGTGTGCCCCGAGCCCTCGACACGATCCTCCGCGGCGGTCAATCGGGTGCACTGACGGCCCATGCCCTGGAAGAGGCGCTGCGGGCCGCTCCCACACCTCGAGCTCCGCGATCGGACACCGGGCCGACGTCCCGCAGACTCCTCATCGCCGCGCTCGGGCTCACCGTCTTGGCCGTCGGACTGGTGGCCGTGGGCATATTCCTCTCGGGCGGCAGCGCCCCGGTGGTGCCAACTCCGACGACGGAAGCTGCATCGCCGACCACGACGGATCCACCCGACGTGACCACGACTCTGGTCCCCGGTGAGGTGGCCGTCACACAGCCCGGCACGCTCGACCCTTTTGGTGAAGGCGGTGAGAACGACCAGCTGGCCGACAGTCTCATCGATGGCGACATCTCCACGGAGTGGCGCACTGAGCGCTATCTCGACCCGATCTCACTCCTGAAACCAGGGGTGGGTGTGACGGTGCGCGTTCTGGGCACTCCCACGCGTCTCGAGTTGGTTCGTCTCAGCCCAGGCTCTGCCGTCGACATCTATTGGTCCGAAGAGAGGCTAGAGGATCCAGAGGCGTGGCAGCGCATCTTGGGTGTTCAAGCCACGCCGGGTTCAACGACGGTGGACCTCCCAGCGCGGACCGACGGTTTCTGGCTCATATGGTTCACGGAGCTGGCGCCACAGGACGACGGAACGTTTCTGTCGTCGATCGCAGAATTACGATTCGAGCCGTGACCACTGCCGCCCAGGAAGCCGAGCTGCTGGCGCGCGTGGTCGATGGTGATCACGACGCATTCACCGAGATCATGAGAAGCCACGAGGACCGGGTCTTCTCAGTGTGCCTCCGAATCATGGGAAATCGGGAACAGGCCTTGGACGCGACACAGGAGACCTTCCTGACGACATTCCGCAAGGCCCGCCAGTTCAAGGGGAATTCGGCCCTGGGAACGTGGATCTACCGCATCGCGGTCAACACCTGTTACGACCAGCTGCGGAAGCAGAAACGTCGCAAGACCGACCCGATGCCGGAGCATCTCGATCCCGCCGACTACTCCGCCGAGGACGCCGTTGACGCCGCCGGTGTGAGGCCGGAGATCCAGGACGCTCTGGGAGCCATACCCGAAGACTTCCGCGTCGCGGTGATCCTCTCGGATATCGAAGGGATGGGTCTGCCCGAGGTGGCGGAGGTGCTGGATATCCCGGTTGGCACCGTCAAGTCGCGGGTGTTCAGGGGACGACGGCTCCTGGCCAAGGAGTTAGGGAACCAATCGGTGTGATGAGACCATCAAAGAGAGCACATGCGTGAACACGAGCTTGAGCTGATCGCCGCCCTCGCCGAGGGACGGCTCGAGGACGAGAGCGAGGCACGCGCCATCATCGCCTCCTCCGCCGAAGCTCGGGCCGAGTTCGATGCCCAGAAGAAGGCCATCGAAGCCCTCGCCGACGTGGGCACCGCCTCGATGTCCGACACCGAGAGGTCGGCCCTGCGGCGCGACGTGTGGACGGAGCTTCGGGCACCCGAGCCTGCCGTAGGCTCGGGCAAGCCCTGGTACTACCGATGGATGCCGGTCGCCGCCGGGATGCTCGTGATCATCGGACTGGTCGCTGTGGTCAGCCAGGGAGGTGGGTTGGGCGGGATCGTCACCGCCGACGAAGCCGCCTCCGAGACCACGCTTGCCGACACCGAAACCACACAGGCAATGGCAGAAGAACTCGACGGTGGCGATGAAGCCGCCGATGGTGCTCCAATCACCGAGGAGCCCACAGACGGGGAAGGCGAGTCCGGCGAGGATGGCGACCTCGGCCAGGCGGTGCCTCCCGCTGCAGCAGCCTTCTACGCCGCCGTTGCCGACGACATCCGCTCCGGCGAGGAAACCGAGCCCCAGACACGGGCCCTGGAGACGCCTTCGCCCAGTGAGCTCGCGGAGTGCCTCGCCGAAGCCGGGTTGGAGGGTTACGAAGTTCAGGACGTCAACCCGGCGCCGGATGAGGGGGATCGGGAAGTGCCCGATGCGGCCGTGCCGTACGTCGCAGCCATCCCCGTCGATGCCGACCGGACAACGACTGAAGTGGCCTTCGTCGGACTGGAGACCTGCGAACTCATCCACATCGACCGCTGAGTTGGAGATAGGGATCGGACCCATCACAATTAACCTCGTTCGCCATGCACGAGTACGCAACGAAGTTCGCCGACCTCCTGGAACAGGTAGCCACCCGGGTGCGGGCGATGACCGTCGACCGGATCGCCCGCTACATCAAGCTCACCGGTCTGGGAATCCTGGTGGCAGCGCTGGCGTTGACATCTGTGATCTTCCTGGTGTGGACGATCTTCGGTGCGCTGGAGATCCCATTGACCACAGCAGGAGCATTTGCGGTCTTCGGCGTCGTCCTCGTCGCCGCCGGGGGCATCCTTTGGTTTATGAGGTCTAGAGATGAGTCATGAGAAAGTAATCGTCATCGGGTCGGGCCCCGCCGGGCTCACGGCTGCGTTGTATGCCGCTCGCGCCGACTTGAACCCCCTGGTGTTCGAGGGCGTGAGCGCCGGCGGTCAGCTAATGATCACGACCGACGTCGAGAACTACCCCGGCTTCCCCGACGGGATCATGGGGCCCGAGTTGATGGACCAATTCCGCAAGCAGGCGGAGCGTTTCGGTGCCCGCATGCGCCAGGTCGACGTCACCGAAGTCGATCTCTCTTCACGCCCGTTCCGGCTCAACGTAGGAGCCGACGAGTTCACCGCGGACGCCGTGATCGTCGCGACGGGAGCGGAGGCGAAATGGCTTGGCATCCCAGGTGAGAAGACTCTCACCGGCAAAGGCGTGTCGGCGTGTGCCACTTGTGACGGGTTCTTCTTCCGTGATCAGCGCCTCGTCGTGGTCGGAGGGGGAGACACCGCCATGGAGGAGGCTCTGTTCCTCACCAAGTTTGCCTCGAAGGTGACCATCGTCCACCGCAGAGACGAGTTCCGGGCGTCGAAGATCATGGCGGCCCGCGCCAAAGAGCACGAGAAGATCGACGTCATGTGGAACACCATCGTGACCGAGATCCACGGGGAGGACACCGTGACCGGGGTCACCCTCGAAGACACGGTCACCGGCGAAACCCGTCAGTTCGAAACCGAAGGGGTCTTCGTGGCCATCGGGCACAAGCCCACCACGGATTTGTTCGTCGATCAGCTCGATATGGACGGGAACGGCTATCTGACGATCGCCAGCGATGGCAGCACCCGGACCTCGGTCGAAGGTGTGTACGCCGCCGGCGACGTCGCCGACCACGTCTATCGACAGGCCGTCACCGCAGCCGGGACCGGTTGCCGCGCAGCAATCGACGCCGAGAGGTGGCTGGCCAATCAGGAATGAGTGACTGTGCCGGCAGGTTCGGGTAAGTGAGTGATACGAATTCTCCCCAGGAAAGAGAGAAGGAAAGACATGGCAGAGATCAAGACCCTCAATGATGGAGTCTTCAACGACGAGATCAGTGGAGAGAAGCCGATCCTCGTCGACTTCTGGGCTGAGTGGTGCGGTCCTTGCCGTGTCATCGCCCCGGTTCTCGAGGAACTGGCCGAAGAGCAAGACGGCTTCGACATCGGCAAGCTAAACGTCGACCACAACCCACAGACGGCAGGTGCCCACGATGTCATGAGCATCCCGACGTTGATCCTCTTCAAGGATGGCGTGGAGAAGAAGCGCATCGTCGGTGCTGCCCCCAAGCACAGATTGCTGGCCGAACTCTCCGAGTTTGTCTAAGTCGCTTCAGGCTCGCCTTATCGGATACCGGCTACGGGGTACCAGCGACAGGATTGAAGCCTTCGTACCTCATACCTGATACTTGACACCGCCGTGATCCTAGGATCACGGCCAGATGCGCCTCTACAAGATCGGCGACCAAGGGCCCGCCATTCGCGACATCCAGGATCGTCTGGCTGCGCTCGGCTTCGAGTCGAACGGCGACAATCGCGCCGAATTCGCCGACGGTACCAAACAGGCCATCATCCACTTCCAGAAGGCCAGGGGTCTAGACGCCGACGGCATCGTCGGCCCCGACACCTGGCGTGCCCTGTACGAAGCCGGGTATCGGCTGGGCGACCGCATCATCTTCATGCGCCG
>DASUUP010000074.1:0-6008 GCA_036373995.1 Acidimicrobiia bacterium | reverse complement strand
GTCGTGTCGAGCTGGCGGAGCCCCTCGAGAATGGCGCTCTCCACGGCCGGGTCGACCGCCGACGTGGCATCGTCGAGGACCAGCAGACGCGGCTTGCGGACCAGGGCCCGAGCTATGGCGACACGCTGGCGTTGTCCTCCCGAGAGAGCAGCCCCCCGCTCCCCGACGATGGTGGCATAGCCCTTCTCCAGGCTTCGGATGAAGGAGTCGGCCTGGGCCAACCTGGCGGCGGCGAACACCTGCTCATCGTCGAACGTCTCGTCGAGGGTGATGTTGTTGTAGATGGTGTCGTTGAACAAAAACGTCTCCTGGAAGACGATCGAGACAGAGCGGGCCAGTGCATCGCGATCGAGGTCGACCAGGGTGTGACCATCGAGACTGATCTGGCCGGTGTCGGGATCGAAGAGACGAACGAGGAGGTGGGCGATGGTCGATTTGCCGGCTCCCGTCGGGCCGACGAGGGCGATCGTCCGGCCCGGAGTGACGTCGAGCGTCACGGATTCGATGCCTCTTCCGTCACCGTCTGCCGGATGTGACGTGGTGCCGAGGGCGCCGAGGTCCTGGTACTCAGACTCCGGGTACTGGTAGGCGATCGACTCGACGACTGCGCCCGCGCCACCGGCGACTCCTGGCTCTGCCGATCCGTAGCTGACCCGTTCGTCTTCGGCCAGCACCGCCTCGACACGGTGCAGCCCGACCACTGAGCGGGGGAGCTCGCCAAGCAACCATCCGAACACCCGCATCGGCAAGGCGACGAGTCGGAAGAGATAGGCGAAAGTCACGAGGGTGCCCGGGCTGAGGAGGCCCTGGTCGACCCTCCATGCTCCGACGAGCAGAACCGCGAGGATTCCCAGGTTGGGCAAAGACTCGATCACCGGGTCGAATGCCGCCCGAAGACGGCCCACCTCCACCATGCGGTCGCGCAACGCGTCGGACCGCTCGCCGAATCGTCCGACCTCGTCGTCCTCGCGCCCCAGAGTCTTCACGACCAGGGCGGCATCGAACGACTCATGGGCGATGTCGGCCACCTCGGCGCGGAGGCTCTGTGCCTGGGCGGCCACTGCTCGCATCCGTCGCTGGAACGTGTAGTTGACGAGAAGGAGCGCGGGCCCGACGAGAAACCCGATCAAGGCCAGGAACGGGTCGGTGAGGATGAGTATGACCCCGGTGCCGATCAGCATGAGGATGACACCAAACGCCATCGGCAGGGGAGCGGCGATGAACGAGGCCGCTTCCACGTCTTCGTTGGCGTTGGCCAGTAGCTGGCCTGTGGGGTGTCGGCGATGCCATTCGACGGGCAGGTCGAGGTATCTGTCGGTCACCTCGACGCGGTCACGGTATTGAAGACGATGCTGGGCGTAGTAGGCACCGACGCGCCTCATGGTGATGCCAATGCCGCGCAGGGCGGCGACACCGATGACGGCTGCGGCGGAGGCTGCCAAGGCTGATGTCGCTACCTCGCCGGCTTGCACGGCGGGGATCAGCACCAAGTCGGTGATCCAGCCAACGACGAATGACGAGAGGATCGTCATTCCCGCATAGAGGGTGGTGCCGACACCGCCGAACAGAAACTCCCTCGGCGCCCTTCGGAGTTGTCTGGCGATGAGTTGACGTCCGCTGCCAAGTAGCGCGACGTCTTCGCGTGTCATCTCTTCGGTGGACATGGGTTATCAGAGGGTATGGAGGTGGGAGCGCTTGCGCGAATCAATTTTCGCTCGGTCTGACCGACGCTAGAACTTCAACTGCGGTTGAAGTCAAGCTGCCTGGCTCGGTCCACCGTCTGGATCCTGGGCAAGTATCGCGAGCGGCGATCCCGAGATCCGGTGGCCGCTGATCGAATCGTTCCTGGCGAGCTAGCCAGAGACTCTCTGACTTCGTCCGAGATCGAGGGTCATACACAGGCTGTACTCGTTTTCCCAGTAAGGGCCGAAAGGGGGAGTGACCTGGAACCCGGCCGACTCATAGAGTCGTCTTGCCGGAGCGAACGCATCCATGGTTCCGGTCTCCAGGCTGACACGCTCATATCCACGCACTCGGGCGACGTCGAGCAGATGATTCAGCATGTCCCTGCCCACACCGCGCCCTCGGGCAGCTGAGGCAGTGTGCATCGACTTGATCTCGCCGTGGGTGGGGTCGATCTCGCGAAGTGCTCCCACGGCCATGAGCGCACCGTCTTCTCTCAAGCCGTAGAACGAGACATCGTCGGCCGTCAGGCCGTCGATATCGAGCGCATGGACATGTTCGGGAGGGCTGTGCTCGTTGGCGAACGCGAGATGTGTGGTCAGCAGATCAGTGATGTCGGGTTCCCGGGGATCGGCGAGCTCCACCACATACTCAGACATGAGGCGAATCTAGTGCCGCCCCCGTACGCTCAGAAGCACCGTTCCAGGAAGGGCATCATGAAGGTCAACACGGACACCATCGGGAGCATTCGTATCGTGGAGATCGATCGGCCCGAGGTGCGCAACGCGGTCGACGCCGAGACGGCCTCGCTCCTCCACGGTGCGTTTGTGGAGTTCGATGAGGATGAGTCCGTCGATGTGGCCGTGTTGGCTGGCGCGGGTGGCAACTTCTGCTCGGGAGCCGACCTCGACGTCCTGCCGTACGAGGTCAATCGCCGGGTTCAGGTTGACGGCCCGAGTCCCCTCGGGCCGTCCCGGTTGTCTCTCAGTAAACCCGTCATCGCGGCAGTGGAGGGCTTTGCCGTGGCGGGGGGACTCGAGCTTGCGGTCTGGTGCGACCTTCGAGTAGCTGCCGAGTCCGCCGTCTTCGGTGTGTTCTGCCGCCGTTTCGGGGTGCCTCTCATCGACGGCGGCACGGTGCGCCTGCCTCGTCTCATCGGCCAGAGTCGCGCCCTCGAAATGATCCTCACCGGCAGGGGAGTGGGCGCTCGAGAAGCTGAGGAGATGGGTCTGGCCAACCGTGTCGTGGCCGACGGCCAAGCACGTCGGGTCGCGATCGATCTGGCGACCGAGATCGCATCGCACCCACCGATCTGCATGCGCAACGATCGGGCGTCCGCTCTCGCCCAGTGGGCCCTGTCGGAGGAGACGGCGATGGCCCACGAGTTGGAGTTGGGTCTCCAAACCATCGGATCAGGCGAACCTGTCGTCGGCGCCGAGCGTTTTCGCGCCGGCGCCGGACGCCACGGTGAGCCCGTCTGAATCAGCTGCGCTGTCGTTCGAAGGCCGCCAGCACTGCCAGGAGTGAGGCCGTCGTGATGTTGGAGTCGATGCCGATTCCCCATCGAAGCGTGCCGTCCTCGCCGGAGCTCTCCACATAGGCGACGGCCTTGGCGTCCGCCCCGCTGCCGATTGCGTGCTCGCTGTAGTCGTGGACGTCGAACGTCACATCCCACCGGGCACAGAGACCGTTGACGAATGCCTCGACAGGACCGTCGCCCTCACCGGTGACCGTGACATCCTCACCGTTCACATCGAGATGAGCCGTGATCGTGGTGTGGCCGGTCCCGTCCCTGGCCGACGTGTGGAGCTCCTGGGAACGAAGGCGAAACAGGGCCTTCTCCGGGAAGTAGACCCCCTGGAAGGACTCCCACATCTTCGACGGTGTGATCTCGGTTCCGCTGTCCTCTGTGATGTGTTGGATCGTCTTGGAGAACTCGATCTGGAGACGACGGGGAAGGTCGAAGCCGTGCTCCTCCTTCATCACATAAGCCACTCCGCCCTTGCCGGACTGTGAGTTGACCCGGATGACCGCTTCGTAGCTGCGGCCAACGTGTTTGGGGTCGATCGGCAGGTAAGGAACCGCCCAGCGGTCGTAGTCGTCGTCCTGGGCGGCGAGCCCCTTCTTGATCGCATCCTGATGCGAGCCCGAAAAGGCGGTGTAGACCAGGTCTCCGACATACGGGTGACGGGGGTGGACCGGGAGGCGGTTGCAGTACTCGGCGGTGCGTCGCAACGAGTCGATGTCGGTGATGTCCAGCTCGGGGTCGACCCCGTTTGCGAACAGATTCATCGCCAAGGTGATGATGTCGACGTTGCCGGTACGTTCGCCATTGCCGAACAGCGTGCCCTCGACCCGGTCCGCTCCGGCCATGACCCCGAACTCGGCGGCAGCCACCGCACAGCCGCGGTCGTTGTGAGGATGAAGGCTCAGCACGATCGAGTCGCGCCGGCTGATCGACCTCCCGAACCATTCGATCACATCTCCGTAGACATTCGGGGAGTAGCACTCCACGGTGGCAGGGAGGTTGAAGATGATCGGATCGTCCGGAGAGGGATCCATCTCGTCCATGACCGCCTCGCACACCTCCACCGCGTATTCCGGCTCGGTGAGCGTGAAGCTCTCCGGGGAGTACTCGTAGCGGACCGCCGTATCACCCATCGACTCTTCCAGCTTGCGGCACAGCTTGGCTGCGTTGACCGGGATGTCTCGTATCCCGTCCTTGTCCATCCCGAAGACGACGTCGCGCTGTAGCGGGTTCGTCGAGTTGTAGAAGTGGACGATGGCCCGGGGAGCGCCCTCGATGGCATCGTACGTGCGTTCGATGAGCTCATCCCGACACTGGACCAGGGCCTGGATGGTCACATCTTCGGGAATCAGGTCGTCCTCGACGAGTTGGCGGACGAAATCGAAGTCGGGTTGGCTGGCAGCAGGGAACCCGACTTCGATCTCCTTGAAGCCCATGGCGACCAGCGTCTGGAACATGCGCAGCTTTCGGGCGGGATCCATGGGGTCGATGAGCGCCTGGTTTCCGTCTCTGAGGTCCACTGAGCACCAGCGCGGCGCCTTCTGGATGGTCACGCTTGGCCAGGTGCGGTCTTCGAGCACGAGAGGTACGAAGGGCTCGTACCTGTCGAACGGCATCTTCTCGGGCTTGGCTACGGGTGGTGGCATGGAATCGATCCTGGGTCGGGGTAACTCACGAAAACGACTGACCGGGGCAAAGAAAAAGCCCCCGGTCGGGGGCGGGCGAACACGATATATGTGCGCGTTCGCCCTACATGAGGAGAAGGAGAGCGCGCAGCTTGGTGTTCATGTGCAAGTCACTGTAGGCAGGGGAGTGGCGGGAATCAACGGCGTTCCCCGGTACTTGTCGTAGATATGGAATTCGGACTCTTTCTCCAACCACTTCATCATCCCTCTGAGGACCCGACTGACGCCCTGGAGCGCGATCTCGACCTGATCTCACTGCTGGACGAGCTCGGTTACGCCGAGGCGTGGATCGGCGAGCACCACAGCACGGGCTGGGAGAACATCGCAGCTCCGGAAGCCGTGATAGCCGCCGCAGCCGAGCGGACGACGCGTATCCGCTTTGGCACCGGTGTCGTGCAGCTCGGCCTGCATCATCCACTCGTCGCACTGGATCGGATGATCCTCCTCGACCACCTCACCCGGGGCCGGACCAGCTTCGGGATGGGTGTCGGTGGTGGCATCCCGTCCGACCTTTCCGTCTTTGGCCTGACTCCCGAGCAGGCAGGGCGGCGGATGCAGGAGAGCGTGGACGTGATGATGGAGCTCCTCACCTCCTCAGAGCCGGTGACCGCCTCCAGTGATTGGTACGAGTTGAACAACGCCGTTCTCCAGCTCAGGCCCTACACCAAGCCCTTCATGCCTCTCGCAGTGGCGTCTTCCAATCCGAAGAACGTCGAGTTCATGGGGCAGGTGGGTGGCCGGGTGCTCCTCGGTGGAACGCCGGATCGGGTCGGCGAGGTGTACGAATCGCTGGAGCGCGGTGCCGTAGATGCGGGGAAAGCGGCGACGAGGGACCAGATCTGGTTGAGCTACGTCCTTCACGTCGCAGACACCACCGAGGAAGCTGTCGAAGGTTTCAAGCAAGGGGCGGTCGCCGAGTTCTACGAGTTCCAGGTAGCGGTTAACGGTCGCCCGGCTCCCGACATGACACGTGACGAGTGGTACCAGGGCTATGTGGATCAGCAGCTGATCGGCTCACCTGACGATGTGAGCGAGAAGATCGAATCGATCAACGACCGTGCCGGAGGAATCGGCGGCATGATCTTCATGTCCCGGGAGTGGGCCGGAGTCGA
>DASUUP010000073.1:0-8346 GCA_036373995.1 Acidimicrobiia bacterium | reverse complement strand
GTTGGGTGGATGCTTCTCGGTGCCGCGGCGGCTCTTGCCTTGGCTCTTGCTTTTCATCAACAGGCTCGACGGGAGTCAAGGGGTAGGCGGTGGCGTCGAACGGCCTCACCGTTTGGGAGCTGACCTTCGCCCTTCATCAGCGGCACAGTCCCCATCGCCTCCGGGTCCTTCCCGCCGATGACAATGTCCGACGGCCTGGTGACGCCCGGTCGATTCCAAGCCCAGGACTGTGAAGATGCGCATCGAGGACGACCGACTGTCTTTGAGGGTGAGTTGGCCGGCGATGTCTCCGAGACGGTTGAAGTAGACAGCACCGTCCACGAGGACTCTGGTGGTGGCTCCTTCGATCTCGTTTTCGGGTCGAAAGGAGGCCGGTCGGGCGCGGTCGCCCTATGCCGGAGCAGCCATGATCCCGTCCTCCGAGGGCCGCTCCGTCAAGGGCTCCGCGACGAGATACGTCGGCCTCGGGCCAATGCCACGAAGCTCCACGGTTCCTCGGGGCTCATAACGAAAGGCCCCACGGGTCAGCCTGCGAGTCTCCTCACTGACCTGGATGCGACCGGGGACTCCCGCCGACTCGAGTCGGGCTGCGATATTGACCGTGGTGCCCCAGACGTCGTACGCGAATTTCCGGGTTCCGATCACGCCACCAGCCACAGGCCCCGAGTGAACGCCAATCCTGAGAGACAGCCCCGGGAAGTGCTCGGACGAGCCAGTGGATGCCTGCATGGCCATGGCGAGGTCGACAACCCTGATGGCGTGGTCTGGGAGCGGATCAGGGAGCCCTCCGACCACCATGTAGGCATCACCGATCGTCTTGATCTTCTCCAGACCGCGTTCAGCAACGAGGTCGTCGAACGTGCTGAAGAGTCCGCTCAACATCGTGATCACGTCATCTGCGTTGAGCGCCGAAGTCATGGCAGTGAAACCGACGATGTCGGCAAAAAGGACGGTGACGCTCGGAAAGTCGTCGGCGATCGGGTTTTCGCCCTGCCGCAGTCGTTTCGACACTGCTGCGGGTAGCACGTTGAGAAGGAGTCGCTCAGATTCCGATCGCTCTATCTCGATGGCAGCGTTTTGCTCCTCGATCACCAGGCGCTGATGCCACACACGGCGTCGGTTCCGCTCCAGCAGACGAAGACCGATGAGACTCCCGACCGATGCTGCGGCGAGAAAGAAGGCATCCATGAGGAGACTTGCCTGACCGTCGTAGGTCACCCACACCACGACGAATCCGCTGGTGATCACGACCGTACGTAGCAGGGCGAAGACGAACCGAGTGCGAGAGACGAAGCCGAACATGTACAGCAGCATGATCCCGGCGACTGCAAACCCTTGCACCACCTGGCCGGCGGTAGCGAGGACGAGGATGACAAGACCATTGGCCGAGGTGAGGAGAGAGGCCAGGGCGTGTTGACGGTTCATCGTCCTCGCCCAAGGCGAGGCGGCGAAGCAGGCCAAACCGACCAGCGCCATGACGCCTCCGACACGTCTGGACAGCTCCGGCGAGATGGCAGTTCCGAGGGGTATGAGGACCGCGGCCAGCGCCCACAGCAGGACCGTGGCGCCGGTGATGATTCGGTAGCCAGAAAGAGCAACCCGGCCCTCTTCCTGCTGGAAACCGTCCTCCAGCTCGGAGTCTTCGAATCGGAGAGTGAAAGGGCGGAGCGCACCCCGATCGATGGTTCCAATCATGAACGGGGAGCCTAAGCCGTGGGGACAGAAATCAGCATCCAGCAGTCTTCGAGCGACACCGGTCTTCGTTGCTGAATCCGTGTCAACCGCCTGCTTCGAGATTCATCTCAGCTGAATTCCGGCTCCCGCTCCGAGCGAAGGACCCCGAGCAGGATTCGCAACAACAGCAATGTGGCGAACGCGGCCGTCGCCCAGCCCAGGAGCTCGAAGACGCGCACGTCTATCCCGGCCACGTCCGGTCCGCCCTCGGACGTGAGGAGGGCGACCGACACGCCGCCGAGGCCGATGGTGAGAAGGGTCAGCACAACTCTGTTGAGAAGACGCTCCACGGTCCTCACCTCGTCTGGAAACGCGAACAGGCGAACGCGACCGGTGAGCTGGCCGTTTTCGGTGAGGCGGGCGATCCGGTCGAGATGTCGGGGAGCCCTGCGCAGGAGTGGACCGAACTCGGCCCACTCCTGCATCACGAACTCGCCGGCCGACTCCGGTTGCAGTCGCTCTTTCATCTCGGTTCCACCGATTTCAGCCACGACCTCGAAGATCGGATATCGGGGCGAGAGGGTCTCGAGAGTCCCTGCGAGCGTGGCCAGAGAGCGGAACATCGTCGTGGTCGACGGGGGTAGATGCATACCCAATCTGGATACCAGCCTCAGAAGGTCGGTGAGGGCTTCGGTGCCGGGGAACCCGGGGCCGGTGAGCGAGGTCAGGAATTGCGCCAGTTGCCGCTCGATCTCGTCAGGATCATGCTCGGCCTTGATGGCACCAACTGTCATGAGTGCGTCATAGAGAAGCGGAGGCTGTTCCAGGCGCATCGCCAGAAGAACCTCGAAGACCGCTGCCCGCTCATAGGTGTCCAACCGTCCGGTGATGCCGAAGTCGACGAGACCGAGCGAACCGTCGTCGAGGATCAGGACGTTGCCAGGGTGAGGATCTCCGTGGAATCTCTTCCCGTGCAGCATGGCGCCGACCTGTGACCGGCAGAGGGCATCGGCGAGAGCTCTCCTATGGCCTGGCTCGTCTCCACCCACGCCGGGCTTCGAGAGTGGCCTGCCAAACATGCGCTCCATGACCAGCATCCGGTCGGTCGTCAGCGACTCGACGATCGCAGGGACGCCGATCAGCGGGTCATCGGCACACGCCGCACCCATCTCGATGGCGTACTTGGCCTCCAATCCGAAGCGAAGCTCATTCCGCAAGACGGTGGAGAACTCCGACGCCAGCTCGGTGACGTTGTAGGCCTTGCCCCATCCGGTGCGACGTTCCGCTATGTCGGCCAGCCACCTGACGATGGCGAGGTCGGTGTCGACTTGCTCCTCCAGGCCGGGTCGGCGGACCTTGACCACGACTTCACGTCCGTCGAGCAGCCGGGCGGCGTGTGCCTGGCCGATGGAGGCCGAGCCCAGGGGCTCCCAAGTTATGTCAGAGAAGACCTCCTCCACGGGTCTTCCCGTCTCCTCGAGAACGAGGGCCTTTACCTTCGCGTCGGGTATGGGTGGGACCTCGGCGTGGAGAAGACTCAGTTCCGCCAGCGCCTCGGGTGGCAGCAGGTCGGGCCTGGTCACGAGGAGCTGTCCCAGCTTCACGAACATCCCGCCTGCCTCCTCGAGCGCCAGCCGGGTGCGTCTGGCTATCTCGGAGGGGGTTCGAGCCGAGGTCTCTCCCCGTCTCAGCCCGATGAGGGGAGCGACCCCGTGGTGTGCTGCTATTCGGGTCACCTGGATCCCGCGCATCCACATGCGCACCCATCTCTTCAGGGTGCGGAAAGGGCGGAATCGCCTGTGGGAGCTCCGGGTCGAGAACATCAGCTCGAAGAGGACCATCACAGCCATCGTCGCCGGAACCGCCAGCCCCAATGCCAG
Source organism: Acidimicrobiia bacterium (assembly GCA_036373995.1). Taxonomy (GTDB): domain Bacteria; phylum Actinomycetota; class Acidimicrobiia; order Spongiisociales; family ZC4RG35; genus JANQRA01. The sequence continues at coordinate 4,792 of DASUUP010000073.1, read as the reverse complement.
GGCGTAGAACTGGGTCCTGATCGTCTCGAAAGCATCGAAGTTGTCGAGATCGCTCACCAGGACCGCTGCGGCACCGATGGCTCCGAGGAGGAGCCCGATCAATGTGGCGACGATGGTCCTTCTCCAGGTCAGCTCGCGGGCACCGAGCAGCGTTCGTGCCAGCCAGGCGAACACCAGGACGATCGCGAGATTCCGGATCAACTCACTCATGACACCGTGGGATTCGGAAGGGGGTCCGGCTCGTCCGGTTTGGGGTCACGGGCGTAGATACACCGAGCACGTCCGGTCGCGGAGTCGGTCGACGATCCCGGGAGCCGGAACCTGCAACCTGGGGACGGCCGGGTCGGTGGGTCATCACCAATAGGGGGGTCGCACCCCGGCGACTCAGAATTCCTCGCGATTGAATCGCCAGATGCCCACGAGACCGAGGAGGAGAACCTCCATGGCCACCACGATCACCGGAACCAGCCTGTTGAATTCGGGCGGCTGCTGGATCGCAAACGAGGCGGCGACATCACCGAGCAGCCAAGGTGTAGCCAGGACTACCGGTTCGGGGAGCATCCCCTTGAAGAACTGTCCGACGAGGATGAGACCGATGCCGATACCCGCAATCGGCCCACGTCCTTTGAAGAGGCATCCCAGGGCCAGTGTCAGGGTCACGAAGAACAGCACGTCGAGCCCCATGACCGCCATAGCCGTCGCAAAGGGCCCGTATTGCACTGGCTGAGGGAGGATCATCGCCGCAGTCACCAGAAAGACCGCGGAAGGGATGACGATGGCCGTCGCCGCGAACCCGGTGAAGTGGGCAATGAGCTTGCTGACGACGAACGACGTGCGTGATGCCGGCTTGGACATCACCCATGCCGCGGTGCCCAATTCCCTCTCCCCGACTATGGCGCCCTGCAGAGTGAGCACGATTCCGATTCCGATGGCGGTGGCTCCCACGAGGAAGAAGGTCTGCACGGCCTCATTGACGAGCTCCTCGGGTGCCATCCCTGAGCTGTCGAGCATGATCACCGTGGTGACCCCGTTGAGGATGATCAGCCAGATCAGGGTCTGAATCCACCACAGTTTCGTCGTCCACCACTGTCCGAATTCCTTGCGCAGCAGGTTGGCGAGCCCGATCGTCCAGCCATGACTGGTGGCCGGTATCAATTCGACACTGTCGGTTCGTGTGGCAGCCGTCATGCCTGCTGTCCTTCCACCAGTTGGAGGAAGACTTCCTCCAGGTTGTGATGTTTGCGCCCGAACTTGGTGACGGCGACGGAGTCGTCCTGGAGGATCGTGCGCAGAAGCAGAGCGTCACCGGCTTCCTGGTCGGTGACGGTCACGGTGATGTGCTCCCCGCCGTCGTTGACCGTGGAACTGACTTCACTCACCCAAGGCTGACCTCGGAGCCTCGCCTTCGCCGATCCTGCGTCGCCGCGAACGGTGAGGTCATAGGTGCAGCCACCGTCGAGCAGCTGAGAGGTTGGGGCGTCGGCCACCTTCCGGCCGCGATTGAGAATCACCACGTGGTCACTCACCCGCTGGACATCATCGAGGATGTGGGTCGAGTAGAAGATCGTGGTGTGCTCGCGGAGTCGTTCCATGACCGTCAGGACGTCACGTCGCCCCAGCGGGTCGAGGGCCGCTGCGGGCTCGTCGAGCACCAGCAGATCTGGGTGGTTGACCTGCGCCTGTGCGATTCCAAGCCGCTGGCGTTCCCCACCGGAGAAACCCTTGGTCGGCCGGTCGGCCTTGTCGGCAAGGCCCACCAGTTCGAGGGTCTCGTCGATGCGTCTCCGTATCGCCGCCTTTGAACCCAGGAAGAAGAACCGTGCGGTGAATTCCAGTGTCTCTCGCGCTGTCAGGTGGGTGTAGAAACGAGGATCCTGGGCGAGATATCCGACCCGGGCCCTTATCGCATTGCTCTCCCGAACGGCGTCGAGCCCGAACACGGTGGCATGCCCCGAGGTCGGCCGACTCAGCCCGATCAGCAGTTTGAGGGCTGTGGTCTTGCCTGCCCCGTTGGGCCCGAGGAAGCCGACGATCGAGTTGTGGGGGACGCTCAGATCGAGGCCCGACAAAGCTTCGATGGGCCCGAACTTCTTGGTCAGGCCCGTGGCGCTGATCACGTCCTGGGCCCGGTAACCGGGACTACTGGTTGTCCCGGCGACGGCTTCGATGTCGATGATGGCCGATTCGGTCGCTCCGGATTCCATGGATCCGATCCTTCTCCGTCAGCCCCGACGGCACATCGGGGAACAACCCTGATCTTGCACCCTTATCCACACGGCCCGGGCGGTCCCCGAGGTGTGTAGCCTCCATGCGCTGATGGGCCGGGCACACGACCCGTTACTTGGCCGCCAAGCCGAAGTGGACCTCCTCCGGAGCGAGCTGTCCGAGGCACGCGATGGTGGGTCGCGGTTCGTCATCGTCACCGGCGAGGCGGGCATCGGGAAGACCCGTCTCCTCGACGAGTTGGTGTCGATTGCTGGTGATATTGGGTTTCTGACGCTCCGGAGCAGGGGCTCCGAGTTCGACAGCGAGCGCCCATTCGGCCTATACGCGGACGCCCTCGACGCATACCTGGCCTCACTCGATGCCCAGGACCTGGACCGCCTCGAAGCCGATCGCCTCGGCGCACTGGCTGCCGTCTTCCCGTCTCTGCACGAGTTGGACGATGCAGTCGAGTATCCGGAGAGTGTGACCGAGCGGTTCCGGGCGCACCGCGCCGTACGCGACCTGCTCGAGCGTCTCGCCGCCAGACGACCTCTTCTCCTGGTTCTCGACGACGTGCATTGGGCCGACGGAGCCTCGTTGGAGTTGACCTCATACCTGCTCCGGAATCCTCCGCAGGGGGAGGTCCTCATCGCCATTGCCATCAGGTCCGGCCAGGGAGGACCGGCAGTGTCGGCGTCGATCGGAGCCTTCCACGGGATGCCCGATGTGTTGGCCATCGCTCTCCAGCCTCTCGACGTCGAAAGCGTCAAGGAGCTGGTGGTCGATGTCGAGGACGCCGACGTCGACGAGTTGCTCCGCCTCTCGGGCGGAAACCCCTTCTACGCTCTGCAGCTGGCGAGGTCCGGCGTCGACCATGCCGTGGTAGAGGAGCGCGGCCTCGAGGTCCCGGCGCCGGTGGCCACCGCGATCGCAGTCGAACTGTCCGGTCTGACTCCGCCGGCCCGGAGCGTCGCCGAAGCCGCCGCCGTGGTCGGCGACCCTTTCGATCTCGATCTGGCGGTTGCTGCCTCCGATCGTCCGGAAGAAGCGGTCTTGGAGGCGATCGACATGCTGCTGGCAAGGGATCTGGTCAGGGAGACCGAGGTGCCGCGGAGATTCCAGTTCCGCCACCCCATCGTCCATCGCGCCGTCTACGGCTCATGTCCTCCCAGTGTCAAGGTGGCCTGTCACCGGCGGGTCGTCGTGGCGTTGAAGAGCAGAGAAGCGTCGGCCATCACCCTCGCCCCCCATGTGGAGCAATCGGCCCGTCACGGTGACATGGAGGCAGTGGCGATCCTGGCCCGGGCTGCCCAGGAGGCAGCGACCAGGGCGCCGACCAGCTCGGTCCGCTGGCTGACGGCCGCTTTGCGGATCCTCCCCGCCGAGGCACCAGCGGCGGATAGGGCCAGCCTCCTCAACCAGTTGGCCGCCTCCCAAGGCGCCCTGGGCCACTTCTTCGATGCCTACGAGACGATCGAGGAATGTCTCACTCTGTCCGACGAGATAGGAGAGGCCGTCTCGGTGGAATCGGTCGTCCGGTGTGCGGAGATGGAGCAACTACTGGGACGCCACAGCGAGTCGAGAACGAGACTCGAGAAAGCCTATGAAGCCCTCAGCGAGCGGGCGTCGAGCGCAGCGGCCTCCCTGCTCGTCGCTTTGACGGCTGCCAGCCTCTACCTCTCCGACCATGATCGGATGCTGCAGTGGGGAGAGCGCGCCGTCGAGGCTGCCATGGCACTCGACGACCCAGCCCTGTTCGCTGCCGCCTTGGCGGCCCATACCATGGGGGCAGCCTTCGCCGGGCGAGTGGAACTGGGCCTCGAGCTACACGAGCGATGTACCGCGGTCATCGACTCCCTGCCCGACGACGTCATCGTCCTGCGGCTCGATGCTCTGAGCAACCTCGGGGCTGCAGAGACCTATCTCGATCGCAACGTCGAGGGTTGCGTGCACGGTGAGCGGGCCCTCCGCCTGGCGCGCGCCTCGGGCCAGACACATGTCTTGCCGATCCTGACGCCGATCCTGGGTACTTCCCTGGCGCTGACAGGACGAATGGAGCGCTCGGCGGAAGTGCTCGACGACGCCATTGAAGCTGCCCGTCTCGTCGACGATGCCCAGGGACTGTCGATGAACTTGTTCAATCGCGCCCTGGCCGCCTCGATGGCGGGGGATTTGGATACCTCCCTTCGAACGGGGGCGGAGAGCGTCGAGCTCGCCCGGTCCATCGACAACGGCGTCATAACGGCATTCGCCGGAGCAATCCACGCCCAGACGCTCCTCGAGATCGGGGACCCCGCTGCAGCCAGGGAGCTTCTCTTGGACAGTGTCGGAGGCGAGGAGATTCCGCTACTCGCCGGAGGATGGAGGGCTCACTTCTTCGAGGTGCTCACGCGTATTCATCTGGCGCTCGATGACCTGGAGGATGCCCGTCGGGCCGCCGTACGGGTGAGAGCCGAGGCCGTCGCGCATGATCTCGTGCTCACCAGCCTGATGGCGGATCGGGCGGGTGCCGAAGTCGCTCTGGCTGATGACGATGCCGACAGAGCCGTGACTCTCGCCCGATCTGCCGTGGCCGGAGCCGAGGAGA
>DASUUP010000072.1:0-3624 GCA_036373995.1 Acidimicrobiia bacterium | reverse complement strand
GGTCACGGCCACCCCGTCGGAGCCGACTGTGATCGGCACAACACGCGCCGTTCCAGCTGCCACCTGTTGTACCGAGCCAACTACGTAGCCGTTCGTGTCGATCACGGGCTGGCCGACGGCTATGCCGTTCTCCGTTCCCTTGTCGATGATGAGTGCATTGTCGAGGGGCCCGGGAAGCCCGATCACCTCGGCGACGGTGCGACCGATGTCAGTACCGGACGCCTCCAGGTCATAGAGCTGCTCGTAGAACTCGAGACGCGCCAGATCGTCATTCACCCCGATGAGCTCAGCCTCGAGCTCCGCTAACTCTTGTTGCAGTTCCAGGTTGGTTTCGCGAAGGGTGGCGATGTTCGCCAACGAATCCAGCACATCCAGGACCGGATTGACCACGAAAGCGGCGCCCTTCTGCAGTGGGGCGACGATCGATTGGGTGCCGCTGCGCAGGACACTGGTCACACCCTGGCCTTCGGATCTGACGTCGAACGTCATCAACAGGACGCCGACCACGAGGAGGGTGACGAGAGTGGGAAGGGTTCGATCGCCTGGTTGTCGATTCAGCATGGCATACGACGGGTGAACGGAATCAAGGCCGGGCAGAGGACACCAGCACTTCGTGCAGAGTGTCGAACTCCTCCAGACACTTCCCCGAGCCGAGCACCACCGACTGCAGCGGCTGAGCCGCCGTCACGATGGGCATCCCCGTCTCATGGGCCAGACGATGGTCCAGCCCTACCAAAAGCGCTCCTCCTCCAGTAAGCACGATTCCACGCTCAACGATGTCGGCCGCCAACTCCGGCGGTGTCTTGTCCAGCGTGTACTTGACCGCGTCGACGACCGCCTGGGTGGGTTCCTCGATCGCCTCCCTGACCTCTTGTGATGAGAGGAGGATCGTCTTGGGCAGACCGGTCACGAGGTCGCGGCCTCGCACCTCTGCCGACGGTTCATCCGAGTACGGCCAGGCGGACCCGACCGCGATCTTCAGCTGCTCGGCGGTCCTCTCCCCGACCAGCACGTTGTGTTCTTTCTTGACCCAGTCGATGATCGCGGAGTCGAGCTCGTCTCCGCCGACGCGGATCGACCGGGAGACGACGATGCCCCCGAGCGATATGACGGCAACTTCGGTGGTGCCACCGCCGATGTCGACCACCATGGAGCCGGATGGCTCGCCGATCGGAAGACCCGAACCGATCGCGGCAGCCATGGGCTCCTCGATCGTGTAAGCGCGGCGCGCGCCGGCGTGATAAGCCGCTTCTTCGACGGCCCTGCGTTCCACCGGGGTGATTCCGGAAGGAACGCATACGACGATCCGGGGACGTGCCCATTTGCGCCGATGCACCTTCTGGATGAAGTAGCGGAGCATCTTCTCGGTGATGTCGAAGTCGGCGATCACACCGTCGCGAAGCGGGCGAATTGCGGTGATGTTCGCCGGGGTGCGGCCGATCATCCTCTTGGCCTCCATACCCACAGCCAACGCCTTGTTGTTCTGCGAGTTGATCGCGACCACCGAAGGCTCGTTGAGCACGATGCCGCCACCGCGCACGTACACCAGAGTGTTCGCGGTCCCGAGGTCGATGGCCATGTCCTGGCCAGCGAATGAGAGAAGGGTTTCAGCCATAGAGGGAAGACTCCCGGGCGGACCTATGGGAGTGTAGGGGTGTACCCGACGTTGCGCCAGAGGCGGACACTGCAACCTCCGGTTGCCAGGCCCATATATGAGTCGAAATGCCTCGAGTTCGACCCAAGCAGCCGTTCTCGAGGCTCCTTGACCCAAATCCGGGCTCAGAAACCGGAGGTTCGATGAATCACTTATCCAAAGAACAGACCGAGCTCGCGCTCGGCGCTCTCGGGTCCGTCGGAGCCGTGGACGATGTTCTCGGTCACCTCGAGCCCGAAATCGCCGCGGATCGTCCCCGGAGCGGCGTCACGGGGGTTGGTATCTCCCATCAGACCGCGGCAAACCGAGATGGCGTCCTCCCCGGACCATTCCATGGCCACTACCGGGCCTGACGTGATGAACTCGACCAGATCGGCGAAGAACGGTTTCTCCACGTGCTCTGCGTAGTGAGTGCGGGCAAGCTCCTCGGTGATCGTCAAGCCTCTGATCTTCTCCAACTTGAGACCCTTGCGCTCGAGCCGGCCGATCACCTCGCCCACCAGGCCCCGGACCACACCGTCGGGCTTCACCATGATGAAAGTGTTTTCGAATGACATAGGCCGGCAACGCTATCGGCAGCATCCGAATTGGGCGAAGTCGGCTCTCAGGTGAGTAGTCCTCTTACTTGGCCCACCATGTAGAGCGATCCGGTGACGAGCACGGCCCCGTGGCCACCTGCTTCGGCCCTGGCCATGTCCAGCCCGTACTCGACCGTATCCGAGACCAATACCGGCGTATCGGGAAGTACCCGCTTCACTTTTTCGGCCAGTTGAAATGCGGGCATGGCTCTATCCGAGTCGACGGCCGTTGTGACGACACCGCGTGCGATGGGTCCAAGCCGCTCGATGATCAGATCGACGTTCTTCTCTCCCATCACGCCGAGCAAGACGTGCCACTTCGTGGTCGGGTACTCCTCCTGAAGGGATTCGACCAAGGTCTTGACGCCATCGGCGTTGTGAGCTCCGTCCACCATCACAAACGGTGACGACGCCAGAGCCTCCATCCGGCCCGGTGCGGTGGCTACGGCGGCGGCGTCCCGAATCGCCTCGGTGTCGAGTCTTCGTCCCACCAACGCCTCGCTTGCGGCGACGGCGACAGCCAGATTGGTGAGTTGGTAGTGACCGTGGAGAGGGAGGAAGATGCCCTCGTAGGTCGCCTCGGCTCCCCTGATCGTGGCGAGCCACCCGCCGACTCCCCTCTCATAGGTTTCGATTCCGTAGTCACGGTCGAATCGGCGGTGCTGGATCCCCAGCTCCCGAGCCGTTCGGCTGGCCTCCTCCATGGCTTCGTCAGGAAGCGGTCCCGTGATGAGGATCGAGGTCGGGCCGGCGATGGCCAGTTTCTCGGCGGCGATCCCGGCGATGTCCTGTCCGAGAAACTCGGTGTGGTCCTCGCCGATCGATGTGACGACACAAACCTCGGCATCGACGACGTTGGTGGCGTCGAGCCGCCCGCCGAGGCCAACCTCGAGAACGGCGGCGTTGACCGCCTGATCGGCGAAGTATGCGAAAGCGGCGGCAGTGGTGATCTCGAAGTAGGTGTTGGGCGTCTCGCCGGCGTTCTCACGAAGGTCGGCGAACGCGGCCACATCGGTCACGGCGAGAGCGAATTCCTCACTGGTCGATACCCTGCCGTTCACCGACAGCCGCTCCTCGATGTACTGGAGGTGCGGGGATGTGTACGTCCCGGTCGTAAGACCGTGAGCGACGAGCAGGAGGGTTGCCAACCGTGCTGTCGACGTCTTGCCGTTGGTGCCCGCGACGTGAATCATCGGGTAACCCTCGTGGGGGCGACCCATCAGATCGAGCAGCTCTTTCATGCGGTCGAGGCCGGGCTCTCCACCCAGCCCGATGTGCTTGTCGACGTAGGCGATCGCTTGTTCGTAGTTCATGGAAGAAGCCCCGGGAGGTTAACCCCGGGGCTTCCCTTGCTCACTCTGTGGGGATGAGCTAGTTGTCTTCCATGCGCCG
>DASUUP010000071.1:0-11575 GCA_036373995.1 Acidimicrobiia bacterium | reverse complement strand
GGTCGAGGCCCCGGGATCCGCCGATGCCGCCGCCCGTCGAGATTCCGCTCTTCTCGAGTTCCTGTATGGCACCGGAGCCCGGGTCTCCGAGACCGTAGGAGTCGATCTCGGCCACATCGACCTGGAGGACAAGGTGGTGCGTGTGACCGGCAAGGGGTCCAAGCAGAGACTGGTTCCGATGGGCTCCAAGGCGGTGGCAGCAATAGCCGCCTGGCTACCTGACAGAATGTCTCTGATCAGGCGACACGTCCCAGGAGATCCTCTGTTCATCAACCTCCGCGGTGGTCGTCTCAGCCGTCAGGCGGTGTTCGACATCGTCAAGAAACACGCTGTTTCAGCCGAAGTAGACCCGGAGAAAGTGTCACCCCATGTGCTCCGCCACTCGGTGGCGACGCATATGGTTGAGGCAGGTGCAGACCTGAGAACCGTCCAGGAAATGCTGGGTCACGCTACGATCAGTACGACCCAGGTTTACACACGGGTCAGCCCTGCCCACGTTATGGAGATCTACGTCGAGGCACATCCAAGGAGTAGGTAATGGCGCTCGACATCGAAAGCGCAGAGAAGGCTCTCCGCAAGGAGAGAGAACAACTCATCCACCAGCTCGACGAGTTGGGAGCCGCCGAGTCGGGAGACTTGCGGTCCGATATCGACTTCGGTGGGAGCTTTGCCGACGCCGCGTCGGTGACGGCCGAGCGCACCGAAGTGCTGGGTTTGGTCGATTCGCTGAAGAGCCAGCTCGACGACATCGACACCGCGCTGGCCCGTATCGAGGCGGGGACCTACGGCACGTGTGACAGGTGCGGCAGCGAGATCGGAACCGATCGTCTCGAGTTCCGACCATCCTCGGTGCTGTGCGTCGACTGCAAGTCCAAGGCCGCTAGCTGAGTTGCCGGGCTCTCCGGCCCATCTCGTCCGACGATTCTTCGACGTCGCCCGCGCTCGTCCCCTCACGGATGTCGAGCGAGAGCACGTGCGTGAGTGGCTGTCGCCACAGCTGGCCGACCTCTTCTTCGACCAACCCCACCATGACCAGCGTCATGGTCACACTGCCGCCCGGTCGGTCATAGACAGCGGATTCGACGATCTCGGAGTGGTGACCGCCGCGCTGATGCACGACATCGGGAAGAGACACGCCCGTCTCGGCCTCTTCGGCAGGTCGGTTGCCTCGGTCATGATCATCACCCGGATCAGGCTCCCGGAGCGCATCGCCGTCTATCGCGATCACGGTATCGTCGGTGCCCGCGAGCTGGGCGATGCCGGGGCACCCTCCCTGGCGATCGACTTCGCCCTTCATCATCACGGGCAGCGGCCTCCGACCATCGCATCCGACGTGTGGGATGCATTGGTGGCCGCCGATCAGCCTTCAAAGACCTCTGGACGGACCGGAGGACGGATAACCTCAGCCGTCATATGACGTTTCATGTCCGAACCACGGTTTTCGAAGGCCCGCTCGACCTGTTGCTCCAGCTGATCACCAAGCATCAGGTCGAGATCACCGCGGTCGGGCTGACTGATGTGGTGGGGGAGTACCTGACTTTCCTCGACGAGATGAGAGAGCTCGACATCGATGTCACATCGGAGTTCCTCCTGATCGCGGCGACCCTCATCCAGCTGAAGGCGCAATCACTCCTGCCCACGCGCTCTGAGCTAGACCTCGACGACGAGTTGGCGCTCGCCGAGGAACGGGACCGTCTGTTGTCACGTCTTCTCGCTTCTATGACGTTCAAGGACGTGGCCGCGGTGCTGAAGCGTCGTCTCCAGGACGGCAACCGCTACGTCCCGCGTGTCTCGGGTATCGACCAGAGGATCTACAGGCCGCCACCCGAGATCGTCATCCCGGCGAGTCAGGACGAGCTCGCCCTCATCGCCGGCAAGGTGTTGGCGAGGGCGACGTTGGAGCCGGACCTCGATCATCTCGACCTCGACCTGCCCAGCGTCGAAATGGCCATCGAGGACCTCCAAGAGCGACTCCGTCTCGCCACTGTCGCCTCCTTCGAGGACCTCACCGACCATTGTCGCCGCCCTGTGGAAGTTGCTGCCTATTTCCTGGCGCTTCTCGAGATGGCTCGATGGGGGCTAATCGAGGTCTCCCAGGCTGACTGGACGTCCCAGATCCAGGTGAAGCAACTCGACGGGGGGTCGATCGACCTCACCTCGGAGTGGGCGTCATGACCGAACTTGCTGCCCTGGAGGCGATTCTCTTCGTCACCGAGCACCCTGTGCCGGTGCGGGAGCTGGCCGAGGTTCTCGAGCTTCCCGTGTCGAGGGTGGAGGAGCTGCTCACCGAGCTGCGAACCCGGATGGAAGAGCGGGAAGCGGGTCTCGTCCTGAGGTCGTCAGCGGGTGGATGGCGGTTGTACAGCCACCCCGACGCGTATCCCTACCTGGAGAGGTTCTCGACCTCGGCGACTGCGAGAAAGATCTCGCCGGCGGCCATGGAGACTCTCGCCGTTGTCGCCTACCGCCAGCCCGTCTCGCGTAGTCAGATCTCAGAGATGCGCGGTGTCGACTCCGACTCGGCGGTCAGGACGCTCGAACGCCTCGGGCTGGTGGAGGAGAAGGAGCGGTTGAACCTCCCCGGCAACCCTGCGGTTTATCAGACCACCGAGCTGTTCCTCGAGCGGATGGGCATCGACGCCGTGGCCGAGCTGCCGCCCCTGGCCGACCACGTCCCCCCGGCCCAGTTCGTGGACACACTGGAGGAGTCCATTCGCCCCGGTGGGGAGTGAGCCGTGGCGGAGCGAATCCGCATCCAGAAAGCCATCGCCAGAGCGGGCCTCATGTCGCGGCGCGCGGCTGAAGAGGCAATGGTCGAGGGGAGGGTCCTTCTCAACGGTGAGCCGGTGGTCCTCGGTGATCGGGTCGACCCCGATGTCGACATCCTGACCGTCGACGGCGCACCGGTACCGGTCAAGCAAGACCTTGAGACCCATCTCCTCTACAAGCCGGTCGGAGTGATCAGCACTGCGGACGACCCTCAGGGCCGCCCGACCGTCGTCGACCTGGTGCCGTCCGAGCGCCGGCTCTATCCGGTGGGACGGCTCGACTCGGATTCCGAGGGTCTGATCCTCGTATCCAATGATGGTGAGCTGACCAACCGCGTCACCCATCCGAGCTACGGAATCACCAAAACCTATCTGGCCGAGGTGAGTGGCCACCCGGATCGGGCGACGATCCGACGGCTGACGGATGGAGTGGAACTCGACGATGGGCCGGCGCGGGCGCACTCTGCCAGGGTCGTCGATTCGCAACAGGACCGTGCGCTTGTTGAACTCGTGATGGTGGAAGGCCGCAACCGCGAGGTTCGACGCATGATGGATACCGTCGGACACCAGGTACTCCGTTTGGTTCGTACCGCCATCGGACCGATCACAGACACGAACCTGAAGCCCGGTGAGTCGCGTCGGCTGACGGCCCCAGAGATCCAGAACCTCCTCTCCCGATGAGCCCTAGCCTGCGTCAGATCCCGGTCCTGGACGCCCCAATCGACATCTCCGTCCGCCCGCCAGGCTCGAAGTCGGAGACGATCCGGGCGCTGGCCATCGCAGCGTTGGCACCGGGCCGTTCTCACCTCTACAGCCCGCTCGAGGCGGACGACACCCTGGCGATGGCCGGTGCCCTCGAGGCGATGGGGGTGGAGATCGGCACGGACGGCGATCCATGGACCATCGACGGAGGAGGGGGCCATCTCGAAGCCGGGGCCACCCTCGATGCGTGCGAGTCGGGTCTGTCGGCCCGAATCCTCGTCGCCATGGCTGCCTCGGCCCCGGGAACGACCAGAATCGCGGGTCGTGGTCGACTCCCTGAACGGCCCATGACGGGCATCGTCGACGCCCTCCGTTCTCAAGGGGTCGAGATCGACGGCGATCACATACCGCTCGAAGTGTCGGGCCACGGCAATCTCTGGGGCGGATATCTGAGCGTCGACTGTTCGGAGAGCTCACAGTTCGCCACCGCGTTGATGCTGGTCGCTCCTCTCATGGAGAAGCCTTGTGTGCTCGAACTGAGAGACCTGAGGGGATCAGCCGGCTATCTCGAAGGGACGGTCTCGGTGATGCGTCGGTTCGGGGCAACGATCGAACCGACGGTCACCGGCTACGAGATCGCCAACACCGGATATCGCCCGGCCGACTTGATCGTCGAGCCCGATGCCTCAGCAGCTGTCTACCCGATGGCCATTGCGGCGATCACCGGCGGGCGAGCCGCTATCGAAGGTCTGGGCTCGGCTTCTTGGCAGCCCGACATCGGCGTGGCCCGTGTTCTCGAGGAGATGGGCTGTCGCTTGGATGAGGAAGAGACGAAGACCGTCATCGATGCCAGAGATGTCCGGTTGACCGGTGTGGACGTGGACATGTCGGACGCTCCGGACGGCGCCCTGGCTATGGCCGTCGTGGCTCTGTTCGCCGACTCACCCACCCGGATACGGGGGCTCGGGTGGCTGCGTCACAAGGAGTCGGATCGTCTGGAGTCCATTTCCAGCGAGATGAGGGGTCTCGGCGGCGATGTGGAAGTCGTCAAGGATGGTCTCCTCATCAGCCCATCGCCGCTACACGGCAATGTCGTCGACCCACATGGGGATCATCGGATCGCCATGTCCATGGCCTGTGTGGGGACCAGGATCGGCGGAGTGGCTGTTGTCTCCCCCCAGGTAGTGAACAAGACGTGGCCCGGTTTCTGGGAGTTTCTGGATCTTCTCGCTGCTTGAGTCGTCATGCGTATGAAGCGAGCGCTATGTTTCCCGGGTGGTGGGAGGGTCCCCGGGCTCCGACTTCGCCCCCATTGTCCGAATTCCCCCCAAGTCGGACAACCCCTCCGGAGCCGGATGGCTCTCCCACCCCCTATTCTCCTCGCCCGTGTCCCCTCAGAATCGGACTGGCAAGATCGTGACGGTCGACGGTCCTGGTGGAACCGGCAAGAGCACGGTCAGCCGGGTGATCGCATACAAGGCTGGTCTTCCCCACCTCGACACCGGCGCCTATTACCGGGCGGCAACGCTGGCTGTCGTCGAAGCCGGGGTCGACCCGACGGACGAGCGAGCGGTCGTCGATGTGGTGTCCGGGTCTCGGTTCGATCAGGAGTCGGGCCACATGTTTCTCGACGGCCGGGACGTCTCCGAGGAGATAAGGAGCGAGGAGGTCACCAGCGCTGTGTCGGCCGTCTCCGCTCATCCGGGCGTTCGTCGGGAACTGGTGGAGAAACAGCGATCCTGGATCGACGAGCACGATGGCCGGGGCGTGATCGAAGGGCGTGACATCGGGTCGGTCGTCTTTCCGGACGCGGATTTGAAGATCTATCTGGACGCTTCACCGGAGGTGAGGGCGCGACGACGGGCCCGGGAGACCGGGGAGGACTTCGACTCAGTCCTTGCCGATTTGAATCGACGAGATCGACTGGACTCCACCCGGGTGGTTTCCCCTTTGAAAGTACCCGAAGGAGCGGTCGTCGTGGACACTTCGGAGCTGAGCTTCGAACAGGTCGTCGAGCACCTCCTCCACATGATCACGGCAAAGTCCTGATTCTCCTGACTGCTTCTACCATGAGGGGCGATGACCGTTGAAAGAGTGCTCCTTGCCGAGCCAAGAGGCTTCTGTGCCGGAGTCGAGATGGCGATAAAGGCCCTGACCTGGATGACCAGGATCTTCGAAGGGCCTGTTTACTGCTACCACGAGATCGTGCACAACGAATGGGTAGTCAAGGCCTTCGAGAGGGTCGGGGTCGTCTTCGTCGACGACATCGCAGAGGTGCCGGAGGGTGCGCCGATCATGCTCTCGGCCCATGGGTCGTCGCCAGAAGTGGTGGCAGCAGCCGGAGACAGGGCCGCAGTCGTGATCGACGCCGTCTGCCCGCTCGTGACCAAGGTCCATCACGAAGTGAAGATGATGTCCCGAAAGGGTTACGACATCATCTACATCGGCCACGAAGGCCACGACGAGGCTGTGGGGACGGTTGCGGAAGCGCCGAAGGCGATCACGCTCGTCGAGCCCGAGGATGGTCTTGGAGACTTTGCCCCCAAGGACGCTGACAAGGTTGCTCTGGTCGCCCAGACGACACTCGGCCTCTATGAGTGGCAGGAGGTGATGGACGAGGCCTCCAGCCGGTACCCGTCGCTGAAGACCGCTCGCAAGTCCGATCTCTGTTACGCCACCACGAACCGTCAGGAAGTGGTCAACCAGCTCTCCGCCGAGTGTGACCTGATCCTCGTCGTCGGCTCACACAACTCGTCCAACACCCAGGCCCTGGTCAGGGTCTCTCATGAGAACGGTGTGGCGGCTCATCGGATCGACTCGGCGGCCGACATCGATCCGGACTGGCTCGAAGACGTGAAGACCGTTGGTGTCACCGCGGGAGCCTCCGCTCCCGACCATCTGGTGCAGGAGGTCATCGACCGTCTCGACCCGTCGATGGGCTTCGAGCTCTGGTCCGCCACTCAGGAAGCCGAGTACTTCCCGCTTCCTCCCCAACTGCGCGCTTTCGTCTCGACGCTGCAAACACTGGTGGAGGCCGGCGCGACCGCCTCCAAGCCCGGAGGAGAGTCATGGCTGGAGCGCGACCGGGAGTGGACGGCTACCGAGGCCCTGGATCTGATCAGCGCCTGACAGAGCACCGCGGGTGAGCACTCTCCCTGTCGTCGCCGTCGTCGGCCGTCCCAACGTGGGCAAGTCGACCCTGGTGAACAGGATCATCGGATCGCGCTCCGCGGTCGTCGAGGAATTGTCCGGCGTCACTCGCGACCGACGTCAGTTCGATGCCGACTGGGCCGGTAGGGACTTCATCCTGGTCGATACCGGAGGTTGGGAGATCAAGCCCGACGGGGATCTCAGCAGGTCGATCCGTCAGCAGGCCGAAGGCGCCGTCTCCGGCGCCGACACCGTCATCCTGGTGGTCGACGGCACCACCGAGCTCACCGACGACGACACCGGTGTGATGAGCATCCTCAGAGCGTCCGAGGTGCCTGTTGTGGTGGCAGTGAACAAGATCGACGACGCCGCGAACGAGCGAGAGGTCGATCGCTTCTGGAAACTGGGGCTGGGCGAGCCCATGCCCGTTAGCGCATACCACGGCAGGGGAGTGGGCGATCTGCTCGACCGAGTGGTGGAAGAGCTGCCTGATACGCCAGATGTGGAGGACCGACCGGAGCTCACCCGTGTCGCCATCGTCGGGCGACCCAACTCGGGCAAGTCGACCCTGCTCAATCGTCTCGTCGGAGAGCAGCGAGTGATCGTCTCCGACATGCCGGGGACGACACGAGACCCGATCGACGCGGACGCCGACATCGACGGCATCACCTATCGGCTGGTCGACACCGCAGGGATTCGCCGCAAACCCCAGATCTCCGAGGACGCCGACTTCTATGCCGTGATCAGGGCGCGCCAGGCGCTGAAGCGCTCGGACGTGGCGATCCTGATGGTCGACGCCACCGAAGGGGTTACCCACCAGGATCAACGGATCGCATCAGAGATCATCGAGGCCGGCGTCGGTCTGATCGTCGTCATGAACAAGTGGGATGCGCTCGACGAGGAACAGCGTGAGATAACCGAGCGCTCTCTTCCCGACCGATTCTCGTTCATCGGCTGGGCCCCCGTTCTGCGGATGTCTGCTTTGACCGGGGCGAGGATCGGGCGGCTCGGTGCTGCCCTCGAGGCGGTCGTGGAGACGAGGGCCAACCGGGTCCCGACGGGGGTGCTCAACCGCAACATCAGGGAGTGGGCGGCTGCGCATCCGCCACCGGTTCGCAAGGGAAGACGGCCCAAGCTCCACTATGCGGTGCAGGCGGGAACCGCACCACCCACGTTCGTCATGTTCGTGTCAGGCGGCGAGCTTGGCGACGACTACGTCCGTTTCCTCGAGAATCGACTTCGATCCGAATACGACTTCACGGGCAACCCGATTCACTTCGTGACTCGCAACAGGGCCGAGCGGTGAACGAGCACGACAACCAAGAAGACATCAAGACGCCACTCAGTTTCAAGATCATGATCGTGCTGGTGGTGCTCTACCTGGGGTGGCGCCTCGTCCAGGGCTTGGTGGAGCTCTGGAAGTGGCTCTCCTGAACAGACGCTGGGCAACTGCAATCGTCTTTGCGATTCTGGACAGAAAACTATGGTCGGGCGGGCCGGATTTGAACCGACGACCCCCTGGCCCCCAGCCAGGTGCTCTACCAAACTGAGCCACCGCCCGTAGTGCTGCGACCCCTATCCGTGGCCGCCAGCTTGGTGGATCAGAGTCAGGATACCTGACCACCGAACCCAGGCGAGATTCTGCGACGGACCTCCGATGAGTTGACCGAAGACCACCCGAGAGATGCGCTCGGGTCGGTCGTATCGTCCCTTCGCCGTCGCAGCTACTTCTCGGCGGGGGCGTCGCGAAGCTGATCGACGCCTATTGTCCCGGCCGTGTCCACATCAGATCGTCTCGCACCATTCGGAGTGACCATCTTCACCGAGATGTCTGCCCTCGCTCTGGAACACGACGCCATAAACCTCGGGCAGGGGTTTCCCAACTGGGACGGAGCCGGTTTCGTCAAGGAAGCCGCCAGCAGGTCGCTCGCCGAGGGTGGACACGATCAGTATCCGCCGATGCCAGGCATCCCCCGCCTTCGCAGCGCCATAGCCGACCATTACGGACCCTTGCTCGGCAGAGTGCTGGATGCCAACACCGAGATCACCGTCACCAGCGGCTGCACAGAGGCCCTGGCCGCCGCTTTTCTCGGTCTGGTCAACCCGGGCGACGAGGTGATCCTCATCGAGCCCTACTACGACGCATATCCGGCGGATGCCGCCATGGCCGGGGCCGTCCCCCGGTACGTGTCATTGACCCCACCGGCGTTCGAGCTCGATCCGGACGAGTTGGCTGGTGCATTCGGCGATAAGACACGTGCGATCGTGGTCAACAACCCGCACAACCCAACAGGTCGGGTCTTCACCGACGAAGAGCTTCGGGTGATTGCGGAGCTCTGTGTGGAGCACGACGTCATCGCCATCTGCGACGAGGTGTACGAAGAGATGGTTTACGACGCCACGCATCGCCGCCTGGCCACTCACGACGGGATGTGGGAGCGCACCCTCACCCTTTCCTCCTTGGGGAAGACCTTCTCGTTGACGGGTTGGAAGGTGGGTTGGGCAATCGGGCCCCGTCATCTCACGGCCGGCTTGCGGTCGGCCCACCAGTTCCTCACGTTCACGACACCGACGCCGGTGCAGCACGGGGCCGTGGCGGCCCTGGCCTCGCCCCAGGGGTTCTACGAGGAGATGAGGGCCTCCTATCGCAACAAGAGAGATGTTCTCGCCCGAGGGCTCGCAGACAACGGGTTCGAGGTCCACCTGCCACAGGGGACGTACTTTCTGATGGCCGGTCATCCCGACGCGGAGGACGACCGCGAGTTCTGCCGGCGCCTGGTCACCGAAGTCGGGGTCGCCGCCATCCCGCCCAGCGTCTTCTACAGCGACCCGTCTAAGGGCTCGGGCCTCGTCCGCTTTGCGTTCTGCAAGGACGAATCGACTCTGGAGGAGGCCATAGACCGTATCTCAGGTATCGCTTAACCACACCGGGTGCATGCCGATCTTCTGATGGGAGGTTGGCGTGCAAGACAAAACCCTGAGAACAATCGGAGCCTCGGTGGTCCTCGCCGGCATAGCGTTCGCCGGGATCGCCCAAGCCGGGTCAGAAGACGACCAGCCACCGGCCGACATCGTGGTCGCCGATCCATCAACCACCGAAGACGTCGCGGGGGTCGAGCCCAGAGATGAGCCGTCGACCACGTCTGCTCCCGAGTTGTTCGCCTACCGAATCGGTGTCCTCGCCGGTGTCAGCACCGACAACTTCTGGGGCTACTACGGGAACGAGCCTTCGGTGTGGAACTCATACATCCTCGGGCCCACCAAACCCGCCCTCTTCTCCCTCGACCCCGGCACCGGGACGTTGCTCCCTGAGCTGGCTTCGGCACAGGCCAGTCCCACATGGGACGCCGACGGCTGGCGGGTGCGAGTCCCGTTGGGCGAAAGCCTTCACTGGAGCGACGGCGCCCCGATCACGGCGGACGACTTCGTCTTCACCTTCGAAACGGTGCGCCGGCTCGAGCTTGGCGGATCCTGGGCCGACGCCTACCCGAACACGATCGAGTCGGTACATGCTGACGAGGGCAACGTGCTTCGCATCGAGTTCACGGAACGTCCGAATCTGGCCGTCTGGCCCCATGGCGTGGGATTGGCCCCGGTCATGCCAAAGCACGTTTGGGGCTCTGCCGTCGAAGGAGCCACGGCTCAGGAACTCTACGAGATGCCCGGCGGGCCCGATGTGAGCGGCGGGCCGTTGACGCTGGCCGCCGTCGCCGACTCGATCGTGGTGAGCAGGGCAAATCCGGGCTATCCGGACCCCGACGTCCCCGATGTCGTCGAGTACCACGTGTACGAGGACGAAGACGCCATGATCGCCGCGGTGGCAAACGGAGAGATCGACTCGCTTCTGACACCAAAGGGAGTCACCCGAGACCAGTTGGCTTCCATCGATGGCCAGAGCGCAGTGTCTGTTGTCACCAGTCCCGCCAATGGCGTCCGCTATCTCGGATTCAACCTGGCACGAGAGCCCATGTCGGCACCCCAGTTCAGATCGGCACTCGCCCTGCTTCTCGACCGGGAGAGTCTCGCCTCCGAGATTCCTCACACCGGAGATGTCGCCTGGTCGATGATCCCTCGAGCCAACGGTCAGTGGTTCGACCAAACCGCGGCAGAGGCGAACCAATCCCTGTATGCGGGTGACTTGAGCGCTCGTCTCCAACGTGCCCTTGGAGGTCTGCGAGAAGCCGGCTACGCCTGGAGCACTGAGCCATCGGTGTCAGGCGAAGGCGCACTGGTGCCAGGCGAGGGCTTGACCATCGGGACAAGACCGCCCCAGCCGCTGACCATCCTCACACCTGGAGACGCCTACGACACGGCGCGTCCCGAATACGTGCAGCGCATCGCAGACACTCTCGCAGTCCTGGGATTCGACACCCGTCCCGTGGAAACCGACTTCGACACTGTGGTCGACCTGGCGTTCACACCTGGAGACGATGGTGAGCTCCACTACGACATGTACATGCTGGGATGGACACTCGGAAACCCGGCTCTGCCCGACTTCTACCGCCACCTGTTCACAGCCAACGGAGCGATGAACAACACGGGCTACTCGAGCAAGAACTTCGACCGAGCTCTGGCGGCGTACGAGAACGCCTTCACTGCTGACCAGGCCGTCGACGCACTGTGGACCATGGAGAAGACTCTCGCTGCCGACCTGCCCTACCTGGTGCTCTACACGAGTGAGCTGACCGAGATCTATCGCAGTGACAAGGTCTCCTTCGATATCGAGGAGAGTCTGGGCGGGCTGCAGGGGAGACTCGGTGGCATCACGGACGTGAGACCCAACGACGACTAGTGCCGCGACCCGCAACATCCAGCGGGTTCACATCGGCAGCCGAGTCCCCACCACTACGCTCGCCCGGTGACCACCGAACAGGTCTCCGATCGCATCCTGACGATCCCCAATCTGGTGTCATTCGTTCGTCTGGCCGCAATACCGGTGTTCTGGTGGCTGTTAC